>CADCAA010000016.1 GCA_902799285.1 uncultured Pseudomonadota bacterium | reverse complement strand
TGTATTATTTAATGCGGGATTTCACAGCCACAGTTGCCGCGCATTTCAAACGTTCCTGTTTTCTTAATTCTTTGACGGCGCGGTCTTCGCGGCGCAAGTGTTTAATCCACGCGCTTTCGCGTTTAATCATATCGATTTGTTGATGTATGATATCTTCGCGGCGTGCGATTTTTTTGTTCAAATCCAGGATATTTTGTTTGATGTTGTTAAACATATCTGGGTTTGATTTTTTTGACACAGTACGTAATTTTGCCAATTGTTTCGCCAATTCGCGTTGCAAGACGCGTCTGTCCGCCCACATATTTCTGATTGTGGTTTTTGCACGTTCGATTATCGCACGTTTGTCCGCAATCGTTTGATACTGGGTCGAAATCATAACATAATCACCGTGACAATAAATTTCAGATACCATTATTTTTCCTTTTGGTTTTCTTATTTAATTATACTGTTTATTACGCGCAATGCAAGCCTGAATCCGTGGATTGGCCGCCGAAAATGTTTCGGCATCACGTTTTGCAATTCGGGCCGATTTTACGTATTCGCGGACGCGTTGTTCAAAATTTGCAACCTTTTGTGCGTCGCGTTCGCCGTATTCTGGGAACCTTAACGAGTTCCATTTGGCGTGAAATTTTCTGATTTGTTCGCACGCATCCACGTATTGTTTCTTTTGCTGCTCATTCTTTTTTCCTTTTTTGTTTTTTGTTGTTTTTTACCTATCACGCTGATTATTATAAGACAAAAATATGGTTTGTCAAGGTTTTAGTAGGCAAATTTATTTGTTCTTGAATTTTATGGGGGTTTGTATTATATAAATCCGTAGGAAAAAAGGAGATATAAATGAACAAAGTGGCAAATACTATGGATGGATATTTGAAACGGATTTTCGCGCTGATGTTTGGGGCCGTTGGTATAACCGCGGTTGCAACATACATGACCATTTGGGGTGGCGGATTACGCTGGCTGTTCAGTGGTAATGGTTTTTCGCCGTTGTATTATGTTTTGTTATTCGGTGGGTTGGCGTTTTCAATATGGGCCCAGGTGCGCGCTTTTTCGATGAAGCCTGCGACGGCGGCCGTTTTATTGATGATTTATGCGGCGGTTGTTGGAATTACTATGACGCCACTGATTGCGGTGAGCCTGGCCGTTCATCCGGCGGCGATTTTGTACGCATTTATCTTGGCCGCGGCGATGTTTGCGTGTATGGCTTTGTTTGGCTATAAAACTGTCAAGAATTTATCGGGATTGGGCGTTTTCCTGTTTATGGGGATGATTGGTTTAATTTTGGTCGGAATTTGTTCTATGATTTGGCCATTGGGTTCGACTTTTGCCACAATCGTCAGTTTTATCGGTGTTTTGGTGTTCGCGTTGTTCACTGCGTATGATATGCAGAATTTGAAAAATGCTTATAATTCGCTGGGCAATGACGAGTATTCAAAAAGCCAATTGTCTGTATTGGGGGCGTTGCATTTGTATATTTCATTCATTGCGATGTTCCAATATTTGCTCAGTTTGTTTAACCGTGATTAAAAAAAAGGAAGTGAAAATGGCTTATAAAATTGATTCATCAAAATGCATTGGTTGTCATACGTGTATGGGGATGTGTCCTGCGATGGCGATTTCGACGGGCGCGGATGGCAAATGCGTGATTGATGCGGGTAAATGTATGTCTTGTGGGACGTGTGCCTCGGTTTGTCCGATGGGCGCAATCGTTCCGGAAAATAAATAAATCAAAAGGAATCAAAAATGGCGGACACAACTGTTAATGATATTGTCGCATTGTGCAAAAGACGCGGGTTTATTTTCACCGGGTCCGAGGTTTATGGCGGACTGCCGGGGGCATATGACTATGGTCCGTATGGTGTGGAATTAATGCGCAATATTCGCAATGCGTGGTGGAACGCTATGATTTATTCGCGCGATGATATCGAAGGTTTGGATGCCGCCGTTATTACTAATCGTTTGATGTGGAAATATTCTGGGCACGAGGCTAATTTTTCCGATCCATTGGTTGAATGCAAAAAGTGCAAGGCCCGTATGCGCCAGGATAAAATGCGTGATCCGAAAAAGTGCGACAACTGTGGTTCAACCGATTTGACCGAACCGCGCGCGTATCAATTGATGATGGGGCTGTCCATTGGGGCGACGGCCGATGGCGCAATTAATGCTTATTTGCGGCCGGAAACTGCGACAACAACGTACACAAATTTCAAAAATGTTCTGGATGCAAAGCCGCATAAACTGCCGTTTGGAATTGCCCAGATTGGTAAGGCGTTTCGTAACGAAATTTCGCCGCGCGGATTTGTTTTCCGTATGCGCGAATTTGAACAGGCTGAAATGCAGTACTTTGTTGATCCGGCGACAGACGAAAAATATTTCGAAATATGGAAGGCTGAACGTTTGGCGTGGTGGGTAAATGTATTGGGTATACCGGCCGAAAAGTTGCGCTTTACACCACATGAAAAATTGGCGCACTATGCCAAGGCTGCCGTTGACATTGAATACGAATTCCCGGACGGATTTGACGAGGTCGAAGGTATCCACAATCGCCAGGATTTTGATTTGGGCTCGCACACCAAGGGCCAAGATGAATTCGAACTGCATGCACGGGTTTTGGAAAACAAGGACAGCGTTGTTAAATTGGCCTATTCCGATCCACAGGCCGGTAAAACATTTATCCCATATGTTATCGAAACGGCGATGGGTGTAAATCGCGCTATGTTCGCAGTTATGCTGAATGCGTATACTGTTGAAGATTTGGGTGATGGTAAATCGCGCGTTGTTTTGAAATTAAAACCTTGGTTATCACCGGTCAAGGCCGCGGTTATACCACTGGCGCGGAATGTACCGGAATTGCAAAAGATTGCAAATGACGTGGAAAATTCTTTGCGTAAATTAGCAATTGGGCGGATTGAAATGGAAAATTCTGGAAATATCGGAAAAAGTTATCGTCGCCATGATGAAATCGGGACACCGGTTTGCATCACGGTTGATCATCAAACATTAGAGGATAACACCGTCACATTACGTTATCGCGATACTATGGAACAGATTCGTGTACCGGTTGCCGATGTACCCGCACGCGTGCAACAGATTGTAATGAAAAATTAAAAAAAAGCGCAATCGCGCTTTTTTATTTGTGTTTGTACGCCAGAATATATTGCTGCATTTGGGGCAGATATTTTTCTGGAATAATATTACGCGGAATCAGCAGAGAATTGCCCTGGCCTGCTGACATTTTTGGTAATTCATCGCCGTTTTTGGCGTTTATGATTTTATCTAGCTTTATGGTGAATTTATCGCGTGGCAGCAAAAAGGTTATTTCGTCGCCCGCACGAATTTCATTCCGCAATTCAAACGTGATATTTTTATCATCGACCCCAGTAATAACACCGGCGGCGTGATACTCGGAATCAGATTTTGTCGTATCGAAATTATGTGCGGTTGCCGGTAATGGCCCGTCAAAGAATGCGTCCGTATATCCGCGGGATTCCAGCACGTTCAAATCCGACATAAATTCATCGGGATTAAAACCATCTGGGTCGCGCGCCCATGCGTCCATTGCGTTGCGGTATGCCCGCACCACAGACCCAACATAATATTCACTGCGGTTGCGACCCTCTATTTTCAACGAGTCTGGGGCGGATTCCAAAACTTCCGCCAAACGCGGCATTAAACATAAATCGCGACTGTTCAAAATGTATGCGCCACGGTCGTCTTCATCCAGTGGCATTTCGACACCGGATTCTACCTCTCGCAGAATTACATTGTATTTCCATCGGCACAGTTGCGCGCACGCACCACGATTTGATGGCCGGCCGGTGATATAATTCGATAACAGGCAGCGGCCAGAATACGCCATACACATCGCGCCATGGACAAAGATTTCCAATTTTATATCCGGGCATTGTTTGCGGATAGAACAAAATTCATTGTGCGACACCTCACGGGCAAGGACGCACAGCGACGCGCCGGCCGATTGCCAAAATTTAACCGATGCCGCCGAACAAATATTCGCCTGAGTCGAAATATGTATCGGCATTTTTGGAAAATGTTCACGCACCCAAGTCAGCACGCCGGCATCCGCCACAATCAGCGCGTCGGGCTGTAAATAATTGATTATCTCACGAACGCGGGGCATATTTTCAAAATCCCGGTCATGCGCAAATAAATTGAAAGCCAAATAAACTTTCTTGCCATGGGCATGGGCGAATTCAATACCAGATTTTACACCATCAATATCAATTTTTGCACGCGCACGCATAGAAAACCCGGGCAACCCCGCATAAATCGCATCCGCACCGTACAGCACAGCCGTTTTGAAAGCGTCCAATGTTCCCGCTGGCGCCAAAAGTTCAGGTAATTTTTTCATATCAGCCTATTTTTTCGGTTATTTTTCAATGAATTATAATTTTATACTTGAAATTATCAAATAAAAAATATATTATTGCCTTACGTTGCCAGTTTAGCTCAGCTGGTAGAGCATCTGATTTGTAATCAGAGGGTCGTTGGTTCAAGTCCGACAACTGGCACCAGAAATTTTGGTTAATAAAACACCCACCGATTGGTGGGTGTTTTTTCTTGGCAAAACAAAAAACTATTTTTTACGCTTGCGTTTTGGGGATTTTGTCTTTTCGTCCCACAAATCCCATTTTTTACTTTCGGGAATAACTTCGTGCAACATTTCTTTTAATCGTGGGTGTTTTGAAATATAATATCGAACACCGTAAATCGATGCCAAGGTTATATAACGTTCTATATCCCCGCGCGACAAATCATCAAACATTTTTTCGCGCAGATTATCAATTATATGCATTATTGCACTGCGTACACGGTGAATAAACCGATGACGGCGCGCGTGTATAATTGTTTCAATCCACATCCATATCAGTGATACCAATCCCGGTATAACCACACATGCGGCGAAATAACGGAACCAATCAGTACACGCAACATCGCCCAACATCGTTGTGCACATATACTGGCAATGCAACATCATAACCGCGATGATTTCATAAACGAATAATACAGTGATATAAATTTTTGGTTTTAATAACATATTGTGTCCTTTGTTTGATTTGTTTTTATTTTGACACAATATGTTTCAACAAGCATCAAGAACGAAAACCCAGGAAAAAGCCCCAATATTTGGGGCCTATTTTTATTCTTTGGCATCTGCACGAGCAGATGTTTCGATTTGCAGTAATTGGTTTTCCAATGCCGTCCGTTCGGATGATTTATATCCCGTGTTTTCGTCCGGTTTTACCGTTGGTGTTGTTTTTGCTGCGGCGTCCGATTTCTTGCCATCGTCTGATTTTGCACGGGATTCGCCATTTTTAATGTCGTTCACAGTTGACACCGCAGGATTTATCAGATTCCGGTAAATTTCGTCCGCCTGTTTAGTACCAGCGATATCACGCGCCAGCAATTTGTTTTCGGCGCCGGGCACAAACCAATCGTCTAATTTTACCGCGGTCAATTGCATAATCGGACGTGTGCGCGCGTTTTCAATCCACGACGGCATATGTGGAATATCGGAATAATACCACAACGCAACCCAATAAATAATACCCATAACAACAACACCGCGAATAATACCGAATATAACCCCCAATGTATGATCGGTGACATTCATCATTGATTCTTGGATTCTGTCGCGTAATTTTTGGTTTATAAAACCAACCAGCATTAATATTACAAAAAACACAACAAAGTATGACGCAACCAGAGTCACAACAGTAGAATCATTTAATTTGAACCAAGATTGAAAAACGCCATCCAACCATGGGGATGCAAATCGAGCAGCAATCGCCGCCGCAACCCACGACAATGTCGCAATCGTTTCATATACACCACCGCGAATCGTCGCCCATACTGTGGATGCCAACAGAACGACGATATATACGTAATCCAGACTTGTTAAATCAAACATGATTCAACCTTTTTTATTTCTTTGATTTTTTGTTCGCCATAGAAACACTGAATACCAAAACAGCCAAAGCCAAAATGGCCAGCAACCATGATGCTAGCTTATTATCTGATGCATTAGTTTTTTTTTCAGCATCCGTGGCCGTTGTATCAGCCGTATATTCGGTGATTGTTGCAACCGGTGTCGGATTGTCATTACGATATTTTTCGCCGTCCGCCGCAATTGCAGATTTCACATTTGCCGCAGATTTTTTCGCCGCGTCGTTCAGGTCAACCTCAATCGCTGAACGCAAATCGTCGGCCATATTTTCGGCAAACCCCTGGAAACATTTTTCACCAATTTTAATAACCGGCACGCCACCAGATGCAAAATCGCACTGTTTCAAAACATCGATAAACATTGCACGATGTTCAGGAACCGTCACGTCAACCATCGTGACATTTATTGTTGGATATTCATAGATAAAATTATTTTGTGTGTAATCACGCGCATGATGACAATGTGGACATGTCGGCGAATAATAGATTGTGATATCCGCAGCATTTGCCAAACCGATAAAACCGAACGCCGCAAAAACGGATAAAATTGCTTTTTTCATAAAATCTCCTTTTCTTTGATGTTAAGATTATAGAAAATGCATCACAAATCGTGCAAGATAATTTTATGAAAAAATATATTTTTTTATCGCGAATTCATTAAACGAACATCATCAAATTCTGGGTGGCCAGAAAATACGTTTTGCGCATCGGGGCAAATGGTTAAAATCTTGCGATGTTGGGTGCGTGCCAAATCTACGACACGCGCGACCAAGTTCAAAACTATTGATGTTTTTTGATAGCCGTTTTCGATAAACGTGTGATCTATCATTAATTTATCTATACCGATTTTTACAAATGTTATTTCGCCTATGTTTTCGCCGTTGCTTTTTGCGCAAAAGCCACAACCATCAGGTAAAAGTTCGTATTCAATTTTGTTCATAGCGATGCCCTTTGGGTTTATGGGATTCACTATAAACGCAAAATCACAACGGATAAATACGATTAAAATCCATTAAATATTATTATAATTTTTACGGATTATGCGGGCGGATGCACGCAAAGCCGCACCTTCCGCCGACGACAGACGCGGTGTCAAAACATGAACAACCCCGTCGCTACCAACGATTGATGGTAAAGACATAGAAAGGTTTGTTTTCGGTGCACAGGTACTGACCGTTAAAATTCTTTTTTCGTCGTTGATTATGCAACGCAGCAAATCAGCCACAGCCGCGCCAATACCATCCCATGTTGCGCCACGGCCCTGGATTATTTCATATGCTGCATTACGCACGCGGTGTTCAATTGTTTTGCGAGTTGTCGCGGGTAATGGCAATTTCATAGTGCGACAAAAATCATTTAACGGGATTGCACCCACGGTCGCAGATTCCCAATTCACTACCGATGAATCACCGTGTTCACCCAATACATACGCGTTTATTGACATCGGCGACACATCCAGATTCCGCGCCAAAATCGTCCGCAGGCGCGCAGAATCCAACATAGTTCCCGTTCCAATTACACGCGAAACCGGTAATTTTGATAATTTTTGCGCCAACATAACCATCACATCCAACGGATTTGTGACAACAATTATTTTAACGCGTTTCGGGTCAACATTTGCCATTACACGCGGAATAATATCACTGATAACCGCCGCATTGGCCGACAATAAATCTGTGCGTGTTTGGCCCGGTTTTTGATTTGCACCCGCCGCAATCACCACAATTTCAGAGCCGCGAATTTCACGATATGTATTTGCCGCCGTTATTTTTACATCAAAAGAAAACGCCGCTGCATGTCCCAAATCCATGGCCGCCGCACGACTGCGAATACCGTCCCTGTCAAACAATACTATTTCGTGAACCAAACCTGTATTTTTAATTGCGGTTGCAACCGCCGCACCAACCGAACCCGTACCAATAATTGCGACTTTCATATCAATCTCCTATGTTGGTTTTATTATATCATATTTTTGGATGTTTTATTTAATAAAAAAACAGGGGATAAATCCCCTGTGATTTTTTAATATGATTTTGCAACATAAACAAATGTCGGGTCGTCCGCATCCAGACATCTGCGAGAGATTTTATATTTTTCAATCAATCCGTCAAATTCGGCATTTAATGTTAAATCATACTTGATACGGAAAAATCCAATTGTACCTTTGTCCAATTCTTTTTCTAAATCAGCCAATGTTTTAACATCGTGGATTTTTTCGTTTTGACGTTTTAATGCACGTTCATACATTTCAATTTGTATTTGTTTCATCAAATCGGGTGCCATTTTCAACAGTTCGTCCACAGATATCGTTTGTTTGGATTCTTTGCCCAAATCACGACGTGTAATTGTGACGGTATTATTTTCCATTTCGCGCGAACCAATTTCAACACGTAATGGCACACCACGTTTAATCCATTTCCACATTTTATCGGGTGCACGCATATCGGATATATCAACCAACACACGTAAATTTAACCCACGTAATTTTTCGCCCAATTTTTCAGCATACTCATTTAACTCATCTGTACTTTCTTCACGAACGATTGGAATAATCACAATTTGATATGGCGCAATCATTGGTGGCAAAACTAAACCATCATCGTCAGAGTGAATCATAAACAAACCACCCATCATACGTGTCGATGTTCCCCAAGATGTCGTCCATGCGTATTCTAATTTACCATCTTTGCCCAGGTATTTAATATCAAAAGATTTTGCAAAATGTTGGCCTAAATCATGTGATGTTCCAGCCTGTAATGCCTTGCCATCTTGCATAATTTGTTCAACGGTATATGTGTGGTCGGCACCGGCGAATCTTTCCTCGGGCGTTTTTTCACCTGCAACAACAGGTGCCGCTAAAACATTTTTCATATATTCAGCATACATAGCATGCATTTTGCGTGCATCGGCATTAGCCTCGTCATGCGTAGCAAAAACATTGTGACCTTCTTGCCAATTAAATTCAGATGTACGCAAAAACATACGTGGACGCATTTCCCAGCGCATAACATTTACCCATTGATTCAATTTCATCGGCAAATCACGCCAAGATTGCACCCAACGAGACATTGCCTCGCCAATAATTGTTTCGGATGTTGGACGAATAACGTATGCCTCGGTCAATTCTGCATCTGGGTCTGGTTGTAAAACACCATCAATCATTTTCAGGCGATAGTGTGTGACAACAGCGGCCTCTTTGGCAAAACCGGCAACATGTTCCGCTTCCTTGTTAAAATACGCAATTGGTATCAGTAAAGGAAAATTCGCATTTTGGACACCGGCAGCCTTAATCCGTTTATCCATTTCATCACGCATCAATTCCCATATTGCCCAACCATACGGTTTTATTGTCATACAACCACGTACAGGCGCGTTTTCCGCCAAATCCGCGGCAACAATTAAATTTTGATACCATTCACTAAAATTTTCTTCACGTGTTGGTGTTATTGCTGTTTTCATCTCTTTATCTCTTTATCTTTTAATTCCATATATTTGTTTGATACGATTTCGTGTAATTTTTTTGCAATTTCTTTGCGGTCCAGCCCCGCCAAAGAGACAGGTTCCAATGCATATATATCAACCGTTATGCCGCCCAATTTTGCAACATGATATATTTGACCGAATGCACTGCGTTCAATTTCGCATTTTGGACCCTGGGTTTGTTTTGCATTATCAAAGTATGCGTAATCGTTTGCCAAAACCTGGTCATTGACGCATTTACCACGACGGGTTTTATATGTTATAACCAATGGTTGAATTGTCAAACCAGGAATTTCTTCGACCATATTAAACATCGCAGATTTGAATTCGCGGACATATGCGCCATTGGTCGTGGTTCCTTCGGGAAACACAACAACCGGGTAAGACGCCGAATGCATTTGATTGGTCATGGCATCCAGAGCCTCGGCCGCGTGGGATGGGCGACGGTCAACGAATACAACACCGAATTTTTTTGCAATCCAACCAACCAATGGATAGCCCGCAATATCAATTTTCCCAACGAACGAACACCCATATCCAATCGGCATAGCAAAAAATTCAAATACAGAAATATGATTGGCGATGCATAACAATGGCCGCTTTTTCGTTAATTTGCCGTGTGTGCGAACGCGAACGCCGACAGGCAATCCGGTCGACCACATAAAAAATCGCATATACCACACAGATAAACGACTTTTTGGAATCAAGAATATAATCGGCACATGCGCGATTACCAAAACCACATACAACATCGCACGAAAGACAGCGATTGTTGAATCAAATATGTTTGTTTTGCATTTATCCGCCATCACTTTCATTTTTATGCCTTTTCTTGTTCGTCTTCTTCGGTTTTTTCAGCATCCTGGATTAATTCTGCATCGGCCGCATCCTCGCGCAATAGGAACGAGAATATTGAACGTACAACCTGGGCCGCGCCCTTGGCCGGCGATGTGATTATTTTGCCCAATGTTTGGATAAAGTTTGTCGGCAATTCAAAATCTTCACCTTCGAAACTTTCGTCTGTGCCAAAGAAATGTTTTCTGTATAACGCGTCCATATCTTTGGTTCGCAACATTACAAATACGTCGTATGAATTAAATGGTTTATCAATAAATACGCCGCGACCAAATGTTGCGTTGATGCGCAGATACCCTTTGACCAATGGGGTCATTTGACGACGAGCCTCGGCCGCGTCGACAAAAACAGCGGGCAATATATTCATACGGGTTAATTTCGGATTAACACCCGGTGCCAATTTTGTCGGTTCCACCGTGGCACGCAAACTGAGCGGTGATAAATGATTATAATACAAATACGAAATAGCCTGGGCCGACATAGCCGGATTTGTTCCCGCCCATGACGCAACACCGAATACTATGCCGATTTTATTACGCATAATGTATTCGCCCAATCCAGCCCACAGCAAACGCATAACCAGCGCATTTTCACGATACGCGGGATCAACGCATGCACGCGACATTTCGGCGATATTTGCACCGGATTTTTTTATTTTAGAAATATCAAATTCTGTTTCGGTATAAAATCCGCCCATTTTTTCGGCCGCATCACGATTAATAATACGATATGTGCCGACAACACGACCATTATGGAACACAGCCAAGTATTCTGCGAACCGGTCATATGAATCATATTCTTCGCGCAGATTTTTTTGTTCCTCGGTTGCGGATGCGCCCTCTTCTTCGACAAAAACATCATAGCGCAATTGGCGTACTTGTCGCCTTTCTTCTTTGGTTCGAGTCAGTCGAACCTCGAAGTCACGAACTTTGATAGTCATTTTTTATTTATCCTTTTATACTTTGGAAAATGGTAGCAGAGAAAAACCGCCATATCAACAGTTTTATTTTAATGTGCACGACGTTTCAACAAGGATAATAACATTTCGCGATATTGCGGATTTATATCAGCCGTTTGTAATACAACCAACACTTCATAAGAGTTAAATTTTTTATCTATGAACACGCCGTCACCAATTGTCGCATTAAGATTCAAATAACCTTTTATCAACGGGGACATTTCGCGCCGAACGCTTTTTATGTCCAATTTATCCTTGGGCAATAGATTTAATTTCGTCAACTTTGGATTTATATCTTTGGCCAATTTTTCGGTATCAATTTTTGTACGCAAATCCAATGGCGACAAATGATTATGATATAAATACGAAAGTGCGTGGGCAGATTTTTCAGGGTTTGTTCCAGTCCACGATGCCATACCAAACAATATATCAATCTTGTTCTTTTTTATGTATTCATCCAACCCCATCCACAATAAACGCAATACAATGTTTTTTTCACGATATGCGGGATCAACGCATGCGCGCGACATTTCGGCGATATTTCTATCAGAATTTTTTATTTTAGAAATATCGAATTCTGATTCTGAATAAAAACCACCCATTTTTTCGGCCGCTTTGCTGTCTGATAGACACCAACAACTTTATCTTTATGAAATACCGTCAAATATTTTGCAAAAACATCCCATGCGTCCCATTCTTCACGTAACTTTCTTTGCTCTTCGGTGGCGGATGCCCCATCTTCTTCTATGAAACATTTATATCGCAATGCGCGAACCTGGCTACGTTCTTGTAACGAGCGCGCAAATCGGACTTCGTAATCACCCAGTTTTATCGCCACAATTTACCTTTTATTTTAATTTGTCGGAAAGTTCCGCAATCGCAATTGCGTACCAATTTGAATTATTCCAACGCTTAATCCGATAAAAATTTGGATATGTTAGATACGCAACACGATATGATTTATTTTGTATATCGTTATCATCGGTTGCGACCAAATTAAATGATGCATCATCGTTTGTATCCGCAACCAGACCAACAACTGTGTCATTTATAGTAAGCGGGGTTCCGTCGGCATTTAACACGCCTAAATTCGCCCATCTGGACACACTGTATTTTTTATCACCGTTTACAAAATCGGTATCAAAATCATCTGGGATTAAAACACGCGTCGCAATTTTTTCGTTTTCATTCCAGCCCAATTTATTCAGATAATTTCCGGCACTGAACATAGCGTCACTGACATTATTTATAATATCAATTTTGCCGTCACTATTTCCGTCCGCGCCGTATTGCGCCAATGTTGTTGGAATAAATTGAAAATGGCCCATTGCGCCGGCCCAACTGCCATAAATATTATCGATATCCAGGTTATTTTTGTCGGCGATTTTCATCAATGACAATAATTGCTGTTTGAAAAAAGCCTCGCGCCGACCATCGTATATTAGTGTGAAAAATGCGTCTTTTAAACGATACGCCTTTTTGACGGTTCCGTAATTTGATTCCATACCCCAAAATGCCAAGATGACATGCCGTGGCACACCGTATTTATGTTCAGTTTTGCCCAACAATGTCGGATATGTTTTTGCCATATGACGACCGCTGCGCACGCGTTCAGAATTTACCGTTCGGTTCAGGTAATCATTCAAAGTCAATTTGAATTCTGATTGGTTTTTATCGTTATAAACGATTTTTGGAATAAACACCGGATTTTTTAGGGTTGCATTTATCATCGTATCCGAAATGTTATTATTTTTAGCCTCGGTCCGGATAGTATTTTGCAAATCATTCCAACGATTAAAATCAAAATCGCCACGTGCAGCATCAACCACACACGACCACATACAAATACCCGCGCAGAAAAACATCACGCCAATTTTTTTCATATCATGTACCCTATAACATTAAAAAGAATATTTCAAGCCCAAGTGCAGTCCGAATGATTGCCAGGTGGCCTCTTTCAAAGCGTCGGACACCTTTTCAGTATATCCAGGATAATTTGTTGCAACGATATCAACCGTGCCGTCACCATTATCATAGTATGTGTATTCGACAATTTCATATCGTATTCCATTTCCAATGCGTATGTGAATGCGTTGGTATCGCCTTTGTCACGGAAACTGGGGCTTTGTTGCCAATCTGTGCGGTTTGGCCATATACCATCGGACGAATATTTTGGCAAACCAACCTGGGCATAGAAACGCAATTTATCGGACAACGTCATTTGTTTTTCAATTTCCAACCCTAAAAAGAATCCAGACCAAGTTGTGTCGTATTCGTGCGTTTTGCCAGAAATAACAATCGGACCATCACCACCAATAACCACACATTCATCATAATGGACGCCCCACGGCAAAGTAGAATCAGGATCCGCCGGTTCTGGCAAATCATTCATTGTTATTACGCCACCGGACAGGGATGCAACCTTAATTTCGGCCGGGGAAACGCAAACCTGAAAATATCCGGAATCGGCGGCAGCCTGGGCCTGGTCCTGGCTGACAGGGAAATAGGTTTGGGTTTGTTCGTCGCCAAAAACATAATCGCCATCCGCAGTCATTAACGGGATATAAACGCCAGGATTAGGGAAATAATGGTCGTTCATCTGTAAATTATGTTTGAAAATTTCGTATCCAATCACAGGTGTCAATTTCCAACCACCAATATCCCATATATTATGTGCGCCAACACCAAAACGCATGTGATGCGTATCGCCACTTTGTTCACCGACGGAAATTGTGAATATACCCTCGTTCAACAGGTTTTCATTGTATGGCTTTAAATCGTAATCCATCGATAAACCGCCGGATTCCATAGTGCCATATGTATATTCACCAAAGACGGTCATATCAAAATTACGAACCGAAAAATTATAACGACCACCAACCTGAAATTCATTAAAAACCATATCATCCCATTCCAAAACAGAATTTACAGATGATGTGAATTCAAAGTCCGCAAAACGACGATTATATCCGCCGTAAACATGAAAACCGTTATCATCAGATGTTGGTTTTGCAATACCGTTTGCGGTCATTGCGCCCTGGTATTTGGACACCGGTTGTGCGGCGGGAACCTGGTACGTATAGGTATTTGAACCGACAACCTGTTTCGTGCCGGATGTGCCGACATAATTTGTATAACCACGATTTTGATAGTTTGCATAACCCGCCCGATTCATTGATGTAGATGTTTTTTGATAATACGACGGGACACCTTCGTTGCTGGCCATAACCGGCAATGACGCGCAGATTCCCAATAAAATCGTGAATATGTCCTTCCTCATGTATCATTATTATGAAACATATTTCATATTCAATGCAACTAAAAAAATGATTTACTGGATTTTTTTGTTCGATGTTTTAATATCGTCACTATGAATTGTCCACATAATATTTATATTCATGTTCCGTTTTGTATCGCAAAGTGCAATTATTGCGCGTTTTTTTCGTCCGCTATTGCACCAGATTGGGAATCATATCAAAAATCCATTTGTGCTGAAATTGATTTTTGGGCAAATAAATTAGGACGAATAAAAGTTCCAACCATTTTTTTTGGTGGTGGAACGCCCAGTTTGATGCCGATTTCTGTCTTTCAATCAATTATGCAAAAATTAAATTCCACGTTTGATTTATCAGATTGTGTCGAAATAACATTGGAAGCAAACCCGGGAACATTGGACAATGCAAAGTTGCGCGACTTTATTGCAAATGGCATAAATAGAATTTCGATTGGCGTGCAATCACTGGACGACGACGAATTAAAATTTCTGGGTCGCAAACACGATTCTGAAACCGCATTAAATTTTTTAGACGCCGCGTTAAATACCAATGTAAAAGTCAGCGCCGATTTTATCTATGGATTACCGAATCATAATGTCCAAAATATTATCAAACTGTGCAACGATATAAACAGCATTGGATTGCAACACGCATCACTGTATGAACTGACGATTGAACCGAACACTCCGTTCGGAAAAATGAATTTAAGTATGCCATCAAATGACGAAATGGCCGATATGTATTTGGCGATTTCGGACCATTTAAGACTTCCGCGGTACGAGGTTTCAAACTATGCAACCCCCGGCAACGAATGTCGACATAATCAAAACGTGTGGGATGGCGATGCCTATATTGGTTTGGGACACGGTGCCGCGGGACGTGTTTTTATGAACAATTCTTGGTTCGAAGAATATGGCGGCGATATCAAATATACAAAAATCGACAACCGAACCCGTGCAATTGAATGCGTTATGACGGGTCTGCGCACGGCACGTGGTGCGCGCATTACCAACGAGGTAAAAAATGTTGTTGATATAGATTTTATAAATTCACATAATGACCTGGTTATCATCAATGACAATCATATTCGGGCAACCGATAAAGGGTTATTGACATTGGATGATTTGCTGGTACACATAATAAAGTGAAAAACAAATGAAACATAGATTATTAAACATCATTGGAATTTGCGCGGTTGTTATAACTGTGATTTTGGCGTTTTTAATAAAGGAGAAAAAAATGAATACTGGGATTGATTTCAAAAGTATGGATTTAACCGTTGTGCCGGGTGACGATTTTTATGACTATGCAACACGCGGTTGGCGCAATGCAAATCCAATACCCGACGATTATGCACGTTATGGGACTTTTGAAGTAATGCACGAAGAAAATATGAAACGCGTTCGCAAAATTGCGGAATCAGACAGCGGAAAAATTGGCAAACTGTATAAAATCGCGATGGATGAAAAAAAGTTAAATGCGGACGGTATTCAACCTGTTCAAAAATATATTCATGACATTGATGCGATTAAATCACGTGATGAATTGCCGGCTTTCATGGGGAAATTTCATGCTTTTGCTGGCGGATTTTTCAGTGATGGTGTGGCGTTGGATGAAAAAGATACCGAACATTATATATATAATATTGGCCAGGGCGGCATTGGTTTGGCGCGCGATTATTATTTCGATACGGATGCAAAATCAAAACAAGTTCGCGAAAAATACATTGAATATATTGCAAAGCAAATGGCGAATTTTGGTATATCGGTTGATGCAAAAAAATTATTTAATTTGGAAAAACGGATGGCAAAATCTTTCTATAAAAAAGAAAAATTGCGCGACCCATTGGCGAATTATCATAAAATGGGTGTTGCACAACTGCGCGCGGAATTGCCGGGCTTTGATTGGGATGCATATTTTGCCGTGCGTGGTATTGCGCCGGAATTCATCAATGTAAATCAAATTGAGCCGGTGGCCGAATCCATCAAAATTATGCAAGATACAGATTTGGAATTGTTAAAAACTTACCTGAAATGGATGTTAATCAGTTCTGCGGATGGATTTTTGGATGACACAACGTATGATATTGCGTTCGATTTCAGCAAAGTTATATCTGGGCAAAACGAAAAGAAACCACGCTGGAAACGTGCGGTTTCAATGATTGACGGCAGTTTAGGCGAAGAAATCGGTCATTTGTATACAAAAAAATATTTTTCAGAATCTGCAAAAAAACGGATGCAAGATTTGGTTAAAAATCTGCAACAGGCATTAAAAATGCGGATTGAAACGCTGGATTGGATGAGTGACGAAACACGCACTCAGGCGTTGAAAAAATTAGATACTTTCCGTGCAAAAATCGGCTATCCGGACGTATGGCGTGATTATTCCAAATTGGAAATTCGCGATGATTCACTGTATGATAATATGATACGTGTGGCATTGTTCGAAGACAGGTTTTGGTTGGATAAAATCGGTAAAGAAAAAGATCCAAATATTTGGTTTATGAACGCGCACGAAATCAACGCTTATTACGACCCAACAACAAATGAAATTTGTTTTCCGGCCGGAATTTTGCAATATCCGTTCTTTGATATGTCGGCCGACGATGCGTTTAACTATGGTGCAATCGGCAGTATCATTGGGCACGAAATGACACATGGATATGACGACAGCGGCCGTCACTTTGACGCGGACGGAAACATGCGCGATTGGTGGACAAAACGCGATGCAGAATCTTTTACGAAACGCGCAAACGTTATGCGGGATTTTTTCAACAATATTTTAGTTGCGCCAGATACACATGCGAACGGCGTATTTACATTGGGTGAAAATTTGGCGGACTATGGCGGTGTGACAGTCGCATATACCGCGTTTATAAACTTTGGAAATCGCAGTGATATAGCGGACGGTTTAACCGATGAACAAAGGTTCTTTATATCGTATGCCATGGGTTGGGCGCAAAACATTCGTGACGATGCTTTATTGGCCCAAACAAAAACAAACGAACATTCGCTGGCACGGTGGCGCGTAAATGGAATATTGCCACACATTGATGCATGGTACGAAGCGTTTGGTGTAACGAAAGATAACAAAATGTATGTCGCACCAGAAAAAAGGGTTAAGATTTGGTAATCCGCTTACGCCCTTTGGGCTACAGCGAGATTGTTATTTGAACTTTGAAAAAACCGACCGGATGGTCGGTTTTTTTAATCTTTGTTTCCAACGCGGTGGCGAAATTCCGTACTGGGACGGAAAGATGTCACGCGGCGCGCAGATATTACCGCGGGTACGCCGGTTTTCGGATTACGTCCAATGCGTGCGGATTTTGTTAAAATTTTGAAAGTGCCAAAACCAGAAAATTTAACATCTTCGCCATTTACCAGTGCATCGCCAATTTCGCCGAAAATGATATCTATCATTTTGTATGCGTCCGTCGCAGTCAAACCAAATTTGTCACGCAAACGCATCGCCAGGTCATTTCTTGTTATTGTCGCCATTTCAAATTTCCCTTTGTTTTTTCGTGATTATTATAGTCGTGTCTATAAAAAAAGCAACATTTATTTGTTTTTTTGGCGGGGTATTGATTTTATTTTTTTATTTGATTAAAATAACCGTTATCTGTCCCCATAGTTCAACTGGATAGAACGGGGGTTTCCTAAACCTCTGATGCAGGTTCGATTCCTGCTGGGGACGCCATAAATTAAAGTTTCACACCATCGGTGTGAAAGTTTGATTTATCGTTGCCAGTTTAGGAAGCGGTGCCTCGGCAAACCGAAAGTTTGCCCGGTTCGACTACGAGTAAACGAAAACGAACATTGTGAAGTTTGAGTGCTGACGAGTGCCACGCAGGGCTGTGCCCGAGTGAATCCTGCTGGGGACGCCACTTTGCACCGTTGGTGCTTTGTGGCGCAGGCGCCACAATCAAAGATAAAAGTTCAGAGTTCAAAGTTCAGTTAAGGAAATATTGATATGAAAAACAAGGCGATTAAAATTGGAATTATTGCGACGGTGTTGCCGCATTTGTTTTGCTGTGTTTTGCCCGTTGTTTTGGCCATAATCAGTTTATTCGCGCCCGAAGTTGCCCACTCGTCAGACATTATTCCAGAATGGGTCGAGCCGTGGTTATTCGTGTTTTCTGCGTTAATGTTGGGTTTGTCGTGGATTTTTGTTGTGCGTGATTGTCATTGTGGATGTGACGTTTGTCACAACACGCACGAAAATCACATGCCACAAAAGGTTATTTTGGCTGTTATCACCACATTGTTCATTATCAGCGTTGTTATTCACATAATTGCACATCACTAAAAATCGACAAGGAAATAATATCGTATATAAAATTCGGCAAAATATTATTTTTGCCCTGTTTTTTTTATTTGTTTTAACCATAAAAATATGATAAAATAGTCTAAAAAGGTAGGAGTGATTTACATGAAAAGATTAGTCGTTGTACTTAGCAGTTTGTTGGTTTTGCCCGCATTTGCCGAGGTTGCACCACAATACGATACCGATATTACTTTT
>CADCAA010000015.1:2592-14334 GCA_902799285.1 uncultured Pseudomonadota bacterium | reverse complement strand
CGCGCCACTTTGCGTATCATAACAATCCTTCATCGTTGACACACAGGACATTTTAACTTCTTCTATTTTTTCATCCTGGGCCTGGGAAATTTGAATCAACGCATTGCGCTTGAATTCCGTCCAAACCGTATCCGCAATATTACGACATGAATCCAAAGCGGTTTTAGCATACATACGTTTAGATTCTAAAAAGTTATTAAACTCTGGGTTTTGTGTTAAAACATCGGCCGAACCATCCAAAACAATAATTTCGTTCAGTTTGAATAAACGCGTGGAATAAATCGGTTCACCGGTTGTGGAATTGATATATAACCCTGTATAATCCATACATTTTTCATAGTTTGAACCGCACGCAGTCGATTGTTTCAATGCGGTTTCAACCTTGTCCATGCATTCATTAACGTCCGCAGAATTATGTGAACGATATTCTTCTAATCTGGCCTCGCGCAGGTATTTTTCCGCCGTCCGCACGGTCGACTTTATCTGTTCGGTCTTTTGGTCCAATTTCTTTTGATACGCGTTGCAATCCTGGGTAATTAAAACATTATACGCGCTCTTTGTCATATTTTTAATTGCGCCCGCCTGACAGGCATCACCAATCAATTGCATACATTGGTTATGGGCATTATTGTATAAATCAATACCCTCCAAAGATGACAAATCTGCATGAGAATTATCTGCAAATAAAGAATTTGTATTCGCACCCCAAATATCATCAAAGTCAGCCGAAAAATCCACAGTCAACCCGGTCAATGAAGTTATAGACTGATTCTGTTCAGGTTTTTTCTTGCCCGACAACAAATCACCAATATCATTCAACAATGCCGCCGACGCCGATGTATCTTTCTTTATCGCCGCTTCACCCGTGGTGGCGGAATACATGGCGTTTACTTCATCGGCACTCAAACTAACGGCATTCAAATTATTGTTTTCAAACTGGGCCAACATAGTTGTTGCGGCATCCAATGCATTCTCACGATCGCGCAAAACCTGGAAAGTATTACTGCAAAAACATCTGCGATATGTATCGTTCATGTTGGCACAAAACTGATCCATACATGTATTATATGCATCGCGACATTGATTGTATCCATCGCCCAATTTTGAAACATCCGAAAATACCGCGGTTGCACGCGAACGTGACGCCCCCGATGGCACGGCCGCCACACGGGCATTGGTTGTCGCACGCACAGGCGTGGCCGCAATGCGCGCCACATGATTCAATCCAAATGCACGATTTATAATTGCGTTGCCCGCGTCGCTGATGACATTGCGTGCCCGGGTCATTGTGCTGGGTGTATCAGAACGATTCGGCATATCAATTGCCGTCCGCGATACAACATTACGCGCCACGCGCGATGCACCACTGCGAGCATTTAGCACGGGTTGCCGCCCACGCGATACGGTATTAGCCGACCGAACGTTTTCGGGATTAACCGTTGAACGCGGGGTTCCCGTCGTCGCCATCACATCGGTCGCAACACACGTCGCAACAAATAAACCACAGAAAATTCTAAGACTTTTTTTCACTTTTATTCTCTCTTGGGTTCATTATAACATTTTTAACGCAACCAAATCAACACCTTAATTATTCGATACAACAATTAACCGCCTTTTTAACCCATTGCCCCAGACGCTTAACCGTCGATGTGTTTTCTGTCGCCACCGGCACAGACTTTGTTTTTTTCTTCTGAACGTCCGTTTTGCATGCCTGGACCGCGCCATCATAAAACGCAGGCACACTTTCATGCACACCATCCAAATCAATCAAATGCATATTTAATCCCCAAAACAAAGAATACAAATCATATGCCTTTTCGAACATTTGTTCCGCGTCCGCCTTTTTACCCGCACCCAGTGCTTTGGTTCCAACCTCCATCAAACGCATAGATGCCGCTAACAAATGTTTAGAAATGCACCAAACTTCGCCACCTTCGACGGTTGATTTATCAACAATGCGTTCCATCAATTCCTTGCGCATTGAACGCACAGTATTCAACAAATCATAAAATCCAGGCTTTTTCGTTTTTGCGCCACTGAAAAAGAAATGTTCTTCTAATGAAATCAAATTCATCAACGCGATTGATAAATCCTGGTCAGACGACAAATCCAACGGATTGGCCTTTTTTGCGGCGTCAACCTTTTCAATCATTTCTTGCATAGTCAATTTTTTTTCGATTTTTTTCATCTTTTTCTCCTAAAACAAATCTTTAACACAATGTTATTCCAATCATGGGCAACCAACGAATAATCGCCCAGAAAATCACCGTCGCAATCAACAAACCTGTAAATGGCATAACAACCTTTTGAAATGGATATTTTGCATGTCCGCCGTTTGCGATCTTGATGCGTTGATACCATTTTTGCATACCAAAAAACACAACCGTTCCAACGATTGCGCCCAATAAAAACTGGTCAATTCCCCACATACAATTTTCGTTAAATTTAACAATCGGATTGCCAATCGGCACAAAATATACACCGGCCAATAATGCGTAATATGCCGCATAGTTCGCCAAATATACCAACACATTTTGCACGCCCATACGACGCAACCAATTTGCCGTCCATGCCGCAATCGAAAGCGTCAATCCGCCGGCCCAGATGCCGGTAATAACATCTTCGACACCCAACAGCCGCGCACCCTCTAACCCAGCACCAACCGCCACAGTACACACAGGGCACACCGCCAAAGCGTCACCGACGACCACAAGCGTCAAAATCGCCAACATAATATATTTTGTAAATTTAATCATTTTTCTTCCTTTCGTTTCTTTACTTTACATTAAATCGCAATTATGGGTCAATATGATTTTTGCACACCACGCATATGTGCCGAACGCGCCCGTGGATTATTTTCTAACTCAACCGCATCTGGGACCGATGCACGCAATAATTTGAACGGTGCATCCGCGGCAACAGGTATCAGTGGATTACCAGGAATCGTAGTTAAATCACGAAAAACATTTTTAACAATCCTGTCTTCGATTGAATGAAATGTCACAACCAAACATTTACCATTTGGTTTTAATAAATCCGGCATCGCGGCCAACGCGCGGCGAACTTCGCCCATTTCATCATTAACCGCAATACGCAACGCCTGAAAGGTTGGGGCAATATCGCGCGGATTATAAATTAAATCACGCAAATCAAACGTCGTTTTGGGCAACGCCTGTTTCATTGCGCGCGCCAAAATGGCCGCCTTGGGTATATCGCCATATTCGCGCAAAATTTGCGCCAATTCGGCCTCGGACGCGCTTTTAATTAAATCCGCCGCAGACATCCCCGCACCCGACATACGCATATCCAACGGCGCATCCGCCCGAAAGGAAAATCCACGCGCCGGTTCATCAATCTGCATTGATGAAATACCCAAATCAAAAACAATCGCATCAAATTTTTTGTCCAAATCGGCCATGGCGGAAAATGGTTTTGGAATAAAACGAAACCGGTCGCCAAATTCGGCCTTGATTGCATCGGCATCCGCCACAACATTTGGGTCGCGATCAAATGCAACAACATTCGCACCCGCATCCAAAAAAGCACGCGTATACCCACCCGCACCAAACGTTGCATCCAAAACAAGTTTGCCATGCAAATCACCTAATTCGCGCAGCACTGCATTCAAAAGAACCGGTATATGTTTCATTATTCTTTTTTCACCTTTATTCCCAAAGCCGACAACTCAGTCGCGGTATGTTCGCCCAATTCAACGCCACCCGGCAAAGCCATTGTTGCGATTTTGTCTGTGCCATGTAAATTCAATACAACGCGTGTCGAACCATTTGGTAATGTTGATAAAGTTTTTTTCAAATCTGGCAACACGGCACCGTTCCAAACATCCAAAGTAATTTTTTTGGCAATCTTGGCCACCCATTGTGATAACGGGGTAATGGAATCAACAAATACAGAAACCCGGTCGTCACGATTTGATGTCCGTCCAGAAATCAAAACCAGGGATTCTTTGGATAAAATCGTCGCAAATTCTATTGAAGCATCGCCAAATGCAACCACATCAATATTGCCACAACTGTCCGTGGCGGCAATTGTAATCATTTCTTTGCCGGTCTTGGTACGACGGCGCGAAAAAGACCCGACGTTTGCGGCAATGCATACAGATTTTCTGTCGGGCATATTTTTTAATGTCGCACTGGTGGTAAGTTTTTCGCGCGCAATTAAATTTTTATATTGATCCAACGGATGCGCAGAAATATAAAATCCCAACGCCGACAATTCATTTTCCAAACGTTGTGCAAAAGTCCAATCCTCGGTTTTGGGCAGGTTAGAATGCAATCTGTCCTCTAACACATCGTCCTGGGTTGTGTTTGCAAACAATGACAAAGAATTTCCAAAATCTTTACTTTTTGAAGCATAAGACAAAATCATATCGGCGTTCATAAATATTGCAGCACGATTTTTCTCTAATGAATCCAAAACGCCAACCTTGGCAAAGGCCTCTAAAATTCTTTTATTTATAATTGGCGCACAACGTTTTGCAAAATCAGTCAGGTTTTTGAATTTACCATTTGCATGACGTTCGGCAATAATCGCATCTGTGGCGGCGGTTCCGACACCCTTAATCGCGGCCAAAGCATAAACTATTTTGCCATCTTTGACCGTGAACAAAGATTCGCTTTCATTTATATTCGGTGCAACAATTTGAATTCCAAAGTTTGATTTTGCATCGTCTACAAATAACGCCAATTGGTCGGTATCGTTCAAATTACTGGACATAGATGCCGCCAAAAATTCGGGTGTATAATGTGCTTTCAAATATGCACATTGGTTTGCAACGATGGAATAGGCAATAGCATGCGATTTGTTAAACGCATACTTTGCAAACTCTTTGAATTTTTCCCACAAATCTTTTGCGGTTTCCCTATCCAGCGTTCCTTGCTCTTCACATCCGGCCAAGAATTTAACCTCTAACTTGGCCAATAATTCGGCTTTCTTTTTACCCATAGCCTTGCGCACAGTATCGGATTCACCGCGCGTAAAGTTTGCCAATGCACGTGTCAATAACATAACCTGTTCTTGGTACACAATAATACCGTACGATTCCTTTAATATAGGTTCGGCCTTTGGATGAACATATTCGATTTTTTCTTCACCATGCATACGTGCGATAAATTGCGGAATAAATGCGATTGGTCCGGGACGGTTCAAAGCATTTAACGCAGATATTTCCAAAAAACTGGTTGGTTGCATTTTACGCAAAGTCTGTTTAACAAACGGGGCATCGAATTGGAATATACCTTCGGTCAGTCCGCGTTGCCATAATTTCATTGTCACATCATCATCGGTCGGTATTTTATCCAAATCAACATTTATGCCACGTGTTTGCTGAATTAATTTTACGGCGTGCTTTAACACAACCAAAGTTTCCAAACCCAAAAAGTCAAATTTAATCAGGCCTGTTGCTTCCAAATAATGTCCATCATATTGACTGGATGGCAACGGATTCGAAGGATCGCGATACACCGGCGCAATTTGTGTTGTGGGCCTGTCGCCAATAACAACGCCACAAGCATGTTGACCCAGGTTGCGGATTGAACCCTCTAACTCTTCGGCGATTCTAACCACTTTATCCATATCGGCATCCGCCGCCAAAATCGCCTGCATTTCGGACGAAGAATCCACCGCTTCCTTTAATTTTTTTGCATCTGCCGGAATCAATTTAGATAATCGGTCAGATTTAGAATACGGTATTCCGTACACGCGTCCAATATCGCGAATTGCACCACGGGCCTGTAAACTGCCAAATGTGATAATACGGCACACAGAATCATGTCCATATTTATCACAAATATATGCCAATACACGTTCAATACCGGTCGGTTCGAAATCCACGTCGAAATCCGGCATAGAAATACGGTCAGGATTCAAAAATCTTTCAAACAACAAACCGTATTTTAACGGGTCAACATGGGTAATACCCAAACACCACGCCACAATGGATCCTGCACCCGAACCACGCCCGGGTCCCGTTAAAATGTCATTATTCCTGCACCATTGAATGTAATCCGCAACAATCAAGAAATACCCCGGGAATCCCATACCGATAATAACATTTAATTCAAATTCGGCCTGTTCATAATACGGTTTTGTATCTGTAATTCCGTGTTCAGCAATGCGTGCCGCCAATCCGTTCATAGTGTTATCACGCAACATTTGGCATTCTGTTTCAAAATCATCACCGAATTTTGGCAATAACGGTTTTTCGTTCACATTCACCATAAAACCACAGCGGCTTGCGATAATTTCAGTGTTTTCAATTGCCTCGGGCAAATCGCTAAACAATTCTGTCATTTCGGCCACTGACTTGAAATATTGTTCCGAAGATTTACGCGGACGATTTGGATCAATCACCTTGGTTTGTCCCAGAACACATCCCAACGCATCGGCTGCCTCGTAATTTTCGGGGCTTGCAAAGCACACATCATTTGTTGCAACGATTGGGATATTTAATTGTTCAGCAATACGCAAAAATTCAGGTTCGGTTTTAATTTCATCGTCCAAACCATGACGCTGAATTTCCATATAAAATCTATCGCCAAATAAATCCAAAAATTTTTTTGCATAAATTTCTGCGGTGGAACTTTGATTGTTCAAAATCGCCATACCAATTGGCCCCACATGCGCCCCAGACAAACAAATCAAATTTTTCGATAACGGTTCCAATTCATCAAAAGTAATATATGGTCCCAAATGATGATTGTCGGACCGCATATACATAACGCGAGTCAATTCGCACAAATTCAAATAACCATCGTGATTTTGCGCCAACAAAACAATTTTGGACAGCGAAGATTCGCGTAAAACCTTTGGGTCGGCCGTATGATGATTTAATGATATTTCAATACCGATAATTGGTTGCAATTTATTCGCAGGCATAACATCAGACAATTCCGCACATCCAGACATCATATTTGTATCGGTCAACGCACAGGCGTGCATATCGTTTGCCAAACACAATTCCGGAATACCAACGGGAATTCCCGCCTTTTTATTTGCACCAACGGAAATCGTGCTGTTGCCCACAGAAATTTTTGAATGCACATGAAGATGAACAAAACCACCCATATTCCTTCCTTAAAATTTTTGTGTCCCTTTAGTGCAACTTTCCGCAACAGTTTTTATATTTCAATCCCGATCCGCACGGGCAGGGCGCATTACGACGAACATTAGCATCGCCATTTAAAGCCGCATCATGTGCCGCACGTTCTTTATCTGTATTTTTTACATCTTCGCGCGTCAATTCCATACGGCAAACATAAGACACAGACATAATTTTGAAATTATTTATTGTTCGACGGAATAATTCCAAAGCTTCGCGTTTGTATTCATACAAAGGATTGCGTTGCGCATAACCGCGCAGACCAATCGACATTTGCAAATAATCCATTTGCTGCAAATGACGTTTCCACACAGAATCTAACGCACCCAACATCATTTGACGTGTTGCCAATTGCATCAATTCAACACCATATTTTTCAGCCTGTTGATTATACCGACGAATGGCCAGGTTATACAAAACCTCATACGCTTTGCGTTCTGTGATTTCCTCGTCTGTTTTCCAGTTTTCAATATCGGTAATATCCAATGCAAACGTCCGCATCATCGCATCGTGCATGCCGTTCGTATTCCAATCCGCCGAACGAGATTTTTCGGCAATATTATTTTCGCAAATCATTTCAACAACATCGCCAATTAATTCTTTCGCCAACGGTGCCAAATCTTTGGATGTCATTAAATCATTGCGTTGTTTATAAACCACAGTACGTTGTTCGTTCATAACATCATCGTATTTCAACAACTCTTTACGAGCTTCAAAATATCGTGCTTCAACACGTTTTTGTGCTTTTTCTAACGCCTTGGTAATCCATGGATGTGTAATTGCCTCGCCAGTTTTTAATCCCAATGTGGTCAACATAGTATCCAAACGCGCCGCACCAAAGATGCGCATCAAATCATCGTCCAAGGCCAAAAAGAATTTAGAATCGCCGGGGTCGCCTTGACGTCCAGAACGTCCGCGCAATTGATTATCAATACGACGTGATTCGTGCCGTTCTGTTCCAATTACATACAAACCACCTGCATCCAGAACCAACTTTTTATTGGCCTCAATCCTGTCATAAATTTCTTTCTTTTTATCATCGAAATCAGGCGCGTTTGCATCCAACTCTGCAATCAAAGCCTCGGCATTACCACCCAGTTTAATGTCGGTTCCACGCCCCGCCATATTTGTTGCAATCGTGACCGCACCTGGCGCACCAGCCTGGGCAACAATTTTTGCCTCGGACTCGTGATGTTTTGCGTTTAATACCGCCGGTTCAATATGTAATTTTTCGCGCACCAATGTCGCCAATTCTTCAGACTTTTCAATAGACACCGTTCCAACCAATACCGGTTGTTTGCGTTCCACACAATCCTGAATTTGTTTTAATATTGCGTCATATTTTTCGGTTTTGTTGCGATAGATTTCGTCATGATGATCAACACGTGCAACCGGACGATTTGTCGGAATCGACACCACGCGCAGTTTGTAAATTTCTTCAAACTCGGCCGCCTCGGTCATTGCCGTTCCAGTCATACCAGACAATGTTTCGTATAAACGGAACAGGTTTTGATACGAAATACTGGACACAGTTTGATTTTCGGGTTGTACCGCAACATGTTCTTTTGCCTCGATTGCCTGATGCAGTCCACGACCAAAACGCCGCCCGGTCATTACACGACCAGTAAATTCATCAACAATTAAAACCTCGCCATTGCGAACCACATAGTTTACATTTTTCTGATACAAATTATGTGCCAATAACGCCTGTTGAATATGCATAACCAATTGGGCATTTTCCGCCGCGTACAGATTATCACCAACCAACAGCCCGGCATCCTTTAATAAACGAGTGGCCGTATCAACACCACTTTCCGTCAAAGTCACATGCCGATCTTTTTCATCCTTTTTGAAATCATCCGGACCAAATTGTGCCACAACGGCATCAACCTTGTTGTATAATTCGCTAACATCCTCGGATGGTCCCGATATAATCAGCGGAGTGCGCGCCTCGTCAATCAAAATACTGTCGACCTCGTCAACGATGGCATAGAATAGGGGACGCAAAACCTGTTGTTCTTTGAAAAACTTCATATTATCGCGCAGATAATCAAATCCCAATTCAGAATTAGTCACATACGTAATATCACAGTTATACGCCGCACGCCGTTCATCGTCGGACATATCATGCTGAATAATACCGATACTCAGTCCCAAAAATTTATAAACCTGACCCATCCATTGTGCATCGCGCGACGCCAAATAATCATTCACAGTAATCAAATGCGCACCACGTCCGTGCAACGCTTTCAAATACAAAGCCAACGTTGCAACCAATGTTTTACCTTCACCGGTTTTCATTTCGGCAATTTGCCCATTTGACAAAACCATACCACCAATCAATTGCACATTAAAATGCCGTAATCCAATTGAACGTGCCGCAGCCTCACGCACAACGGCAAACGCATCCGGCAATATAGCCTTTTCTTTTTCGCCATCTGCCAACCGTTTTTTTAATATCTCGGTTTGTGCCCGCAATTCATCATCACTCATCGCGTGATATTTCGGCTCTAAATCATTTATCAATGACACAGTTTTATCATAAGACTTCACAATTCTGTCATTTGCAGAACCCAACAACAACTTTATAATATTCATACCTTTCTACCTTTATTTTATCACAGCATTTATAGCAATTTTATATTTTGCGGTCAAGCCACTTTATGATATAATCAACCATAGAAAATAAACAAGTGACTTTCATACAATTTTTTGTTAAATCGGGGGAAAATATGCACGAACAAACATTTACACAACTGAAAACAGACGACATAACCAGTGAAATTTTCACCATCGCACCGACCCAGATGGAATATATCGCGACACTGATTGGAAATACGGTGGCCGATAATATGAATATGCGGGCATTTGCCCCAAAAATTCGGGCTATTGCCATGCGCGCATTGCAAACTGCATTAAAGTCCGCACGCCATATAGGCGAAGACAAATAATAAAAAAACATTGATTTTTCATAAAAATAACATAAAATCAAACCAATACCAGGTGGACAAAGCATAGCCGCCGTTCGTCAAAAGATGGCGGAGGAAAGTCCGGACTGCATTGGGACGCATAGTGGCTAACGGCCACGCGGGGTGACCCGACGATTAGAGCTACAGAGACGAGCTGATTAAATTCAGGGTGAAACGAGCAATCTCTATGTGCAGCAACTCCATATAGGTTATTCGCCCAGTCCCAGGGCACATGAATAACGGGTAGGGGGCTTGACACTTTGCGGCAACGCATTGTGCAGATTAATTATGCTTGCTACCGCAATCTGTGTTTGGTTGCCGTGACCAAAACGCATCTTGTGGCAGAACAGAATCCGGCTTATATATCCATATCTGGTTAAACGGCAAAAAACGCGCCATCCGGCGCGATTTTTTATTGGCACGTGTTATCGTCACACCCATAATAAATCGTTCCACCAATATTCATCTTGAAATTCTTGGTCGAAGACATCGGTGATGGCGTTGTTGATAAATTCAAGAACAAATCTGCAGCTCCATCGGGGGTCCCACCACTGGATACGGGCGTTCCATTTGCAGCAAAATAGTCAAAATTTAATGCCTTGGTTGTCTTTTTTGTTGACCGCAACCACAAAACATCATTATCCAAATGTAATCTCCGTCCACAATCCCCGGCCTCGTCATGATACGCGGCAATACTGTTATTTGGCGTTGTAAGGTTGACTGGACATGCTTGACGCGTGCTGGTTCCGCCCAGGCAATAATAACCCTCGCCACACGCGGTGCATGAACCACTGTTCATATAATACCCCGGATTACAGGTGTCTAATGTGCATGTCGGCTGGTATGTTCCATCATTACTCAGACTATATCCAGAATCACAACTGCCTGTATAGGTGACATTACCATTTGCCGCCACATCCAAATCACAATCCCCATGCGACACACTTGCGCAATTTTTTGCCCAACGCGCATACAGTGTCTTATTTGAATCTATTGAAAAACTGGACAAGTTTGTATTATTTTTAGCATACAATTGAACCGAACTTGGTGCGTTTTGACCGGTTGCAATAGTTGTGTTTTGCTGTACAAACTCTCCTTTATTAGCGGCTTGATTACCAATATTATCATCATAATTGCCTGGATTCACCCAATACCAACCACGGAAAGTATACCCAGTACAACTTGGGTCAGAATTTGCCCCGGTCACTTCGGTTGTCAACGATGAATCAGAATACCATTTCCCTGTGGACGGCACATAATAATAAGTACTTGCTGTAATAGAACACGTTGATGAATAACCTTGCAAGGTCAACGTCTTACTGCTTACCAATGTACAGTCCGAACTGGTATTACTTGCGACACCGGCCACCCCCTCAAACGTTCCTGACGAATTACCGCCCGTGGTATAATTAGTGGCGCACGTATATGTATATTGACATTTGTTGTCAGTGACGCCGGTTGCAGAACAAGATGCAACATTTGACCCGGGGGTACATGCACATGTTCCAAATTGGGCGTACACGGTTGTATTCGCCGTAAAGGTGGTTGCCGCCGGCAATGCACCCGTTGATGGAATCTTATTCGTTCCGCCCGACGTAGCCGACCAATAGCCTGTAAATACATAATGATTGCTGCCACTGGATGATTTTGTTGGCA
>CADCAA010000015.1:0-2553 GCA_902799285.1 uncultured Pseudomonadota bacterium | reverse complement strand
AATTTCTTTGACAGAACCGTCGCCGCCACTGCCACCATTATTGTTCAAAGTAATTGTATATGTTTTCGGTGTCCACCGTGCATATAAATCCGTCAGGCTTAAATCATCCGCAACATGTGCAGATGTCCCGTCTGCATTATAATACTTTGTTCCACCACTTGCTGCGTCTGTATCATAATACCCATCAAAATTATAATTTGAACGTGTCGGCCTTGTCATTGACGGCATCGCCGCATCAAACGTCACGGTCACACTGGCGGTTCCTGCCGTTGCATCAGAAGCGTTTTTATTCAACGTCACCGTCCAAGTATCTGCAACACACGACCCATTCGAAGAATGATACCCCGTTGCACAAGTATACCACGCGGTCAACGTTTCATTCTTTGGGTGGAAATATCCATTTGTGCAACGTTCTTTTAACATTGCAAAATCATCGCCACCACCACTGTTTACAACCAAACTGGAACCACCATATTGATTATTAATACCCGAACGCATATAGCCCTGTAATATATGATGTGTTGGCGGGGTTGGATAACTGGACAAACTGGTTTTTTCTGTTGTACACGCACTGGACGTATATACCTTACAGTTTTTGCTGCTGCCATCAGCTGTATTTCGATACATATAGAATGACGAATCACCGCCAGTACCATCACCAGCGCTCAATGCGACCTGATAACAACTGCTTTCACAGGTATAACTGAACGAAGTGGCCCCCTGGGTTCCTGTATAAGTCCCAGATGTTCCATATCCCGGATTACACGTCACATCACACGTTGGTGTATTTGTTGTTGTGTCTTGCGGCGAACAATCACCATTCGTCACAGAATAAGTCGGTGATTTCCATACTGCATAATATGTTGTATTTGAACTCGGGGCGGTTATACTGTATGTTCCTGTAAGGCTGTTATTTGTTGTTGCCCAACCGATAAATATCTTACTACCTTTATATATATTACATGAACTGCTGTTCCACGAAGGCAAAGTGCAACTCGATCCTGGCGTGCACTGTACACTGGTCGTGCAACTACCGCCACTGGCACTATTATTATTCAACATAATCGTCACATTGTTTGGTGCGGCGGCCGACCATTGCGCAGCAATTGCCGTAGATGTCCCCGAATACACGCCCGTATTCGCATGTGTACATCCACCACTTATCGTAGATCCCGCCGTCCTTAACACACCGTTCACCAACCACCCATCCAATTGATAACCACTTTTTGTTGTGGCATTTGCAGCCGGCAAGGTCAAATTACCGTCATAGGTACAACTGCCATTTGTTATAGCTGAACCACCATCTTCATCCCAATTCAAAGTAATTGTGTTTGCTGTCCAACGTGCATAATACGACCCATTCGATGTCAAAGTATATAATGTCGAATTTATCGTAGAGCCACCAGACGCAGCAGAAGTATTATACCAATCAACAAAAGTATACCCCGGTCGTGATGGTGTTGTAACCGTACCATATACATCGCCCCAACCAGACGGCAAACGGAAATGCTTTGTTTGTGTTGCTGGTGTTCCGTTGTTCCCATAAAAAGAAACCGTAAATGAACGCTTTGCATCAACCACATTACCACTATCGGTTGCAATATATTGTGTGTCTGCCACAGATGGCACAGGCAGAGTTGTATATGTATAATTACCATTTGAATTAAAAACGGTGTGCAACCAATAATCCAAAAACCCGTTTGGCGATGATGCCTCGGTTCCAACATACGACGTTGTGTCGGTTGATGTTATAGAACGTATTTTATAGTAATTATTTCCCGATGAATTGTTTCCCAAAAAAAACTGACCGGTTGTCGGTATGTTCGCAGGATCTTCATTACCGTAAAACACATTTAATTGATACTGTTGCAAGCATCGACCGGTTGTCGTATCAAAGAAACCCGGAAATACAGAACCACCATTTTTATGTTGCCATGAACACGTACATTTTCCCGTAGAAGAATTCACGCCAACAACGGTCACGCCACCGCCTTCTTCTATTTCACCTGTCGGACAATCAATAGGCAATCCATCTGGCCCGATATATCCACCACCGCTTTTAAATATTGTCTGATTTCCCTTTACATATTGCAACCATTGTGCATCAGTCGTTATACATGTCCCCGAATCAGGATCATAAAACCGGCAACATGTCCACGCACCCTTGATATAATATGCCTGTTGCCCCATTGGACACGTCACGTTACTATCAATCAAATCAACACAAACCTTGTCACAGTTTTGTCCAGAATCTGCGCACTCGTCCGCGGCCCCAGGATTAAACGTCAAAGCAGGATCTTTACATTCACAACGACATGCAGCATCATTCCATGCCAAAATATCACTACCGCCATCCATTCTATTGATGACCTCCTGGCAAGTGTGCGTTGATCTATAACTAGATAATCCACTTTTTCCTATTAAATAATTAAAAAAGTACCCCGGTCGACCCTGTGGATTCCATCCATTACAAATAGTGGATAAAGAAAAACGAGGCTGACTATCACACTCGCCCGTCAGATTATTAAAATAATAACCTTTGGAACATTCGCA
>CADCAA010000014.1 GCA_902799285.1 uncultured Pseudomonadota bacterium | reverse complement strand
GAAGATTGACGGCCCGGCGGTGAGGCATATTGGTGTCCATTGGTGTTCATTCGTGGTTCTAAAAAAATCAACGCCCCGTGGCCTTGCGCAACAGCCAGGCCATGCGGGCGAGACGCCTAGCACCATGTTTTGACGCGATTTGCAGCGTTTCATTGCGGGCCAGATCGCGGTTGCTGTTCGCCAGACCACCAAGCTCCATGTTCACCTGCGGATCCTTCACATACGCCAATTGCTGACCGGCCTTGTAAAAACGCCATATCCAGTCGTAATCGGCGGAAATCTTGTAATTGACATTGTATTTTCCGATGGCGTCATACGTCGTCCGCTTCACGAAAAGCCCCGGATGGGGGACCGGCATCATGAACGGCAGAAAAACACCCAAGCATTTCGGATAGAACACCTTCTCTTCCTTGCCGTATTCGTTCACAAATCGCGTCGGGCAAGAAACGGCGCCGCTTTTCGGATGCGCCTCTAAAACGCTTCCCACGCTCTCCAACGCTGTCGATTCATACCAATCGTCGCTATTCAGCAGACCGACGACGTCGCCCGTCACTTCGGAAATTCCTTGGTTCCAGGCATCTGGGATTCCGGCCGCGCCTTCATGGCGGACTTGCTGCAGGATCCGCACCGCCATGCCTTTGCTCTCCGCACGCGTTTTGAATTCCTCCAGAATCGCCAGCGTGTGGTCCGTCGAACCGCCGTCGACGAACACGTATTCGTCCGGCCGCCGCGACTGCTTTCCGAATTCCAGCATATCGTTATCAGACTGATTTTCATAATGATACGTTTTTCGGCCCACCCAATTTCACCGCGCCACGCAACGCCAGCTGGCGGATCAGCAGCGTCTGCCGCCGTTCAATCTGGCGGAATTTCGCCAGAATGCACATGCCGCTGAAATACACGAAGAGAATCAGCAGATACAGCAGGAAGTCCGTGCCGCGGCCGATTCCGATGAGATTCGCGCACCGTGTTGACAAATCCGGCCAGATGACGAACACGACGCCCAACACGAACTGCAAAATGAAAAACAGCCGTCCGAACAGCTTGTTCCGCAGCACCAGCCAGGCCAGAAATCCCATGAGGACCAGCCCGACAATCAAAATCACTTGAATCCAACTCATCGTATCTCCCTGCATTACATGATCTTGTTGAGAATCAAATCAATCAGGATATTCAGCGAATTGGTCCATTTCTGGCCTTTCGCCTGCGAATAGTCCGTATAACGGATCGTGACGGGCACTTCCTTCACCGTCAGTTTCGCCGCGCGGATCTGGCTCATGATCTCCGTGGCGTGCGCCATGCGGTTCTCCGTCAAGTCAATCGCCTCCAACGCCTTGCGGCCAAGAGCGCGGAATCCGTTGTGGGCATCCGTCAGCCACATGCCCGTGAACACACCGTTCACGATGCGTGCGCAACGCAGCACAAGTCGTTTTCCCTTCGGCACATGCGCCAAATCCGATTCACGGAGGAACCGGGAGCCGATGACCACGTCCACGCCTGTTTCCAACGCCGCCAGAAACTGCGGGATGTCGTTTTTGTCATGCTGTCCGTCCGCGTCGAAATGGATTACCGCCTCCGCGCCCTGCGCCTTGGCGTAGTCCATGCCGGTCTGCAAAGCCGCCCCCTGCCCTAAGTTAATGGGATGACGCAGGTAATGGATTGGCAGATCCGCCAGCATCGCGCGCGGGTCTTCACGCGAACCGTCGTCGACGACGACGATTTCGTAGCCGCACGGCAGCAGCGACTCGACGGTCCGCCGAAGCGTCTCGCCTTCGTTGTAGCTTGGTATCACGACATATACGTTTTTCATCGGCATGCTGCTAACGCCTGGCATATTCAAGTCTAGCCATACAAGCAATTCTTCTCTTGAATCAAAGCGTTTCAGTTCCTGGAACCATTCAAGATCATTGTTAGCTGCATAAAGGCAATATGTACGTCTGTTGTCCTCTTCAAATGAAATGTATAAAATCATGTAAGCAACTTTTTTGTTTTCAAGTTATATTATATAAGCTCCACAAGCTCCACAAGCTCCTTGTCCTAAGATTTGTCCTGCCAGATATGCATCAACCTATAGCAATCTTTGGCAGAACTATCAGGCATAAAGCTTATATTTGACCAAGACAATCATAAAACATATATATTGTCTGGCGTTGGTATTATATCCGCCGTTGCGACATATCTGGTTGGTGATTCAGATTTGTTTGCAACACTGCAAGCCATATTCACACTTGGTGGAATTTATTTTTTAAGCAAAGCAAAAAAAACAAAAAGGAAAAATAATGCAACAAAAAATACCACAAAAATTTCAAAACCCAGACGGAACAGTAAACGTTGATGCGTTGATGAAATCGTATTCTGAATTGGAAAAGAAAATTGGAACAATGGTATCGATACCTGGGGATAACGCCGATGATGCGTCGCGCGAAAAATTTAATCGTGCAATTGGTGTTCCTGAAAATGCGAACGATTATCCGACAAATGCATTGTTTGATGACGAATCGATTAAACAAAAATTTCATGACATAGGATTAACATCCAATCAAGTTGAACAAATTTATTCTGTTGCCGAAGAATTTTTATCACCAGTGTTGATGGAATTATTTTCTGCAAAAAATGAAACAAACGAAATGTTAAAATTGGAAAAATTTTTTGGGTCTCGTGAAAAAATGAACGAAGCATTGATTGCAATAAATACATTCGGTGAAAAATTTTTACCACACGATGCATTTGAATCGCTATGCGCCAGCGCCAGCGGAATCCAAGGCGTGTATCATATGATGCAATCAATGGAACCACGTGTTGAAACAAATGTTGGTGAACATGAAAATTTAACAGATGCAGATTTGCGACGTATGATGCGCGATCCAAAATATTGGCGTGATGGTGATCCTGAATACGTTCGTAAAATAGAAAATGGTTTTAAAAAATTGTATTCATAAAATAAAAAATGTAATAAAAAAATTAATTTCTTCTTTACTATTATTTTCTTTTAATATAAAATAGAATTAAGAACAAAAAAATTTGTTCTGTCCAAAATCTTTAGAAAGGAGAGAAGAATGGCATTATTTTCATTAAAGAAAGCTGCAAAACCTGCTGCTAAACCAGCCGCAAAAAAACCTGCAGCAAAGAAACCAGCTGCAAAAAAAGTTGCTGCTAAAAAACCAGCTGTAAAAAAAGTTGCTGCTAAAAAACCAGCTGCAAAAAAAGTTGTTAAAAAAGTCGCTGCAAAAAAACCAGCTGCAAAAAAAGTTGTTAAAAAAGTCGCTGCAAAAAAACCAGCTGCAAAAAAAGTTGCTGTTAAAAAAGTAGCCGCTAAAAAACCAGCTGCTAAAAAATGCGCATGCAAAAGAAAATAATATTTTCAATTGCTGAAATTTAACCCGCAAGAAATTGCGGGTTTTTTAACAGTTTTAGTCAGATGAAAAAAAGTCTGACTAAAATTGTTTGCAGGAAAATCTGATTTTTCGGACCCCGCATTTTGTTGTATGACGCAAACATTATGTCTGCATAATCAAAAAAACAAAATTCAATTTGGTGTTGGCGCAATTCGTTGCGCTTGTTTTTTTAATTTTTAACAAAAGGAAAAAATATGTCTGTTTCCATAGATCAAGTTTTTGTGAAACAATTCGAAGCAGATGTTCATTTGGCATATCAACAAATGGGCACAAAATTGCGTTCCACAATTCGCAGTAAATCCGGCGTTGTGGGACAATCTACAACATTTCAAACAATCGGTCGTGGCACAGCCAGCACGAAATCCCGTCATGGTATGGTGCCGGTTATGAACCTGAATCACCAGCCGGTCGAATGCACATTGCAAGATTACTATGCGGGTGATTGGGTTGATTCTTTGGATGAATTGAAAATCAACATTGATGAACGTCGTGTTGTTGCGTCGGCCGGTGCATATGCATTGGGTCGCAAAACAGATGAATTGATTATATCTGCGATGAACAATGCAACGGCCTATGTTGGTGATTTTACCACAGGTTTGACCAAATCATTGGTTTTAAGCGCTATTGAAAAATTGAACGAAAAAGATGTTCCAGATGATGGCCGCAGATTTGCTGTGGTTGGTGTGCATCAGTGGAACGAATTATTGGGCATCACTGAATTCGTATCTTCGGAATATGTTGGTGATACCCCAATGGTGAACGGATACGAAGCACGCAAATGGTTGGGAATCACATGGGTTTTGCATAATGATTTACCACTTGCCAGTACCACCAACCGCAGTTGCTTTATCTATCACGCATCCAGTATCGGTCACGCATGCGGTCAAGAAGTTAAAACCGACATCACATGGCATGGTGAACGTGCAGCGCACTTTATCAGCAACAGCATGTCCCAAGGTGCGGTCTTGATTGACCAAGACGGCATTGTCCGTGTCAAATGCAAAGATAACGCATAATTTTAACGCTAAACAAACAACCAAAAGGAAAAACAGATGGCATTTCAAAACAAAAATTTATCTGTGATTGCGTATGCAAACGGTTTTACTTTGTGGCATTATGCTGCAAGCGAAACAATGACAGCAATCAGCACAAGTGGTTATTTCAATAATGTTGCAACATTAATGAATACTGGCGATATTATTATCATCAATGCATCGGACAGCACATCTATTAAAAAAATTGCTGTGTCGGATTCCGTTGTCACAGTGGCCGCTTTGTCATAATATTTTTAATGCTCATACAAACAGCGGGGTGTATTTTACACCCCACTGTTTTTTTTAATACAAAAAGGTTTCAATATGCTTACAAAACAAGATTTATGTTCTATGGCATTGTTAAAGTTAGGCGAACAGCCACTGATGTCATTAAATTCAGATACCGCATCTGCCAATCTTTCCAGAACATTATACGATACAACGATTGATTCGTTGCTGTCGGCGCATCCATGGCGTTTTGCGACACAATATTTATCTGTTGAAAAAAATCAAGACGACGAATTTATCATACCTTCAAATGTCTTGCGTATATTGCGTTGTTCTGGTCGTGTTATTGGTAACCAAATTTTATCCCGCAATGAAAATGTTCAAATGCTTGCCGTTGTGCGTACCGGCGCAGAATCTTTCCCCAGTTATTTTGTGTCCCTGGCTGCAACAAAATTAGCAATCGAATTTTGTATGCCTTTGACCGGGAATCAACAAACATTACGTACATTAATCAGTTTATATGAATCAGAATTTCAAACCGCAAAATTCATAGATTCCACAACGGATATTAACGACGGTGTGCCCCAGTTTTCTTTGATAGATGCCAGATTTTAACCAAAAAGGATACTTAAATGACAGAATTTATACATACACAAAATTCTTTTGCAAATGGTGAAATTGCCCCAGAATTTTATCTGACAAAAAATATAAACGGTTTGTCCAGATTGGAAAATATGGATGTTTTATCCGGGGGCGGATTAACACGTCGTCCGGGTTTGATTGATATTGCCACAATCAGTGGTCGCGCACGTATATTTTCCTTTGATATTTCTGATGCTGGAAATTATGTTTTAGTGTTTTATAATTACGCGATACAAATTTATTCAAATGATACGCTGATAACCACATTGATATCGCCGTGGTCAGAATCAATGTTGGCTAAATTGCAATTTGCCGGACGTGGTGATTCTGTCATTTTTGTTCATCCCGATGTCAGTCCGTATGTTTTGCAAAAATCAGGAAATACATTTGCGTTATCTAAATTCAGTTTTTTCGACACCACAAATACATATTCCAGAATGCCATTTATGAAATATGATGCAATGCATGGTGTTTCAATCAGTGTGTCCGCGGGTCCATACGGGGTAAAATCCGCAACGTTTACAGCATCGCAAAATTATTGGCAATCATCAAATGTCGGAACTTTGGTTTCATTTGATAATCAAATATGGGAAATTACAGAATTTGTAAGACCGATCCGGTTTCAGATTGGTACGAAAGTGCATTTGATAATTATCACGGCTGGCCATCTGCAATTACTTTTCACCAGGACAGATTGGTATTCGGTGGAACCTATGCAACCCCGGGCGGAATATGGATGTCGTGTGTTGGTGATCATAATAATTTTAATGTCGGAACGGGTTTAGATGACGAAGCAATCATCACAACATTGTTATCCAAAGAACGTCAACAAATTTGCAGTTTAATCAGCAGCGATAAATTACAAATACTGACATCATGTGGCGAATGGGCAATTGATAGCAAACCTGTGACGCCGTCCAATATGAATATTATGCAATATACGACGGTCGGCAGTATTACTTCGCACAGTTTGGCCCCACAAAAAATCGAAGGCGAAACTGTTTTCATATCTGGTACCAAAAAAGACGTTCGCAAATTATCTTTGGATACCCTGGGCGACAGGTATAATGCAGATGATTTATGTGCTTTTTCCAAACATTTAATAAACAACCCAATTGATATCGCATATAACAAAGTATTGAAACAGTTATATATAGTAAATAATAATGGTTCAATGGCTGTGTTAAACCAAGATAGTGTCACCGGAATATCTGCATGGGCGCGATACACATCATACGGAAATTTTATATCTGTGGCCGTCAGTGGAAATGAAACATTTGTTATCTTGGAAAATAATGGTGGATACAAACTGGCAAAGTTTTCACACACGGCACTAACAGATTCAAGCACACACGCCATAGAATTTTATGCATCTGGATTGCCAATGAATTTTTCAGGTCATCGCCCAATACATTTACGTTTGCGTAAAATCAATTTGCGTCTATATGAAACAAAAAGTGCATTTATAAATGGTATGCGTGTTGAATTGCCAAATGAAATTTACTCGCCATCATCCAATGGTTTTTCTGGTGACATATCAATGAATTTTTTGGGTTCACAAATAGATGAATCAACATCGCCATGGACCATCAGCGGAAACGAATCAATGCCAATCACAGTATTATCAATAACTGTATACGGCCAATACGAAATATAATAAACAAAAGGAGAATAAAATGGGACAACTTGTATCAGATGTCACAGATGTTTTAAATTATCAAAAATCAAAAAAAGACGAAAAAAATAAACGTGTCGAGGCATTACAACAAATTGCAAAAAATGAACAGGAAAAAACGAACCTGGTCAAAAAAGCATTGTCTGCGCAACGCGCAAAATATGGGGCGGGCGGTATGAACGCATCCAGTACAACCGCCGGTGCGGTGTTAAAACGTTTGCGTGATGAAACCGAACAACCATACGCAGAAAAAAATAAAGCGGCATTATCAAAATTGACAACGACCCAGAAAAAGAATTTATTAAAAACTTTGTTGTCGCGCGTCGATGACATTGTTGGGTAAAGAAAATGCTAGACCAAGTATATCAATTTACGGATGCTTGGAACAATATTTTGGGGTATAAAACGCCGACGCATCACAAAGATATGTTGGCGTTTTTATATGACGTTTGGCAAAACCAAAATCACAGGGGGCTGATGATGGCGTTTCGACATTCTGGTAAATCGACCATAGTTGGTGTTTTTGCAACTTACGTTTTGTATACACGCCCAGAAACCCGAATTTTGGTGCTTTCTGCACACACGATTTTGGCGTCGCGTATGGTTGCGCATATAAAAAACATATTGGAAAATCATCCGTTCTGTGTCGATTTGATTCCAAAATCTAAAAAAGAATGGGCATCGGACAGAATAACAATAAATCGTCCAATCGGAATTCGCGAACCTTCGGTCGTATGCCAAGGCATCCACGGAAATATAACCGGTATGCGTGCAGATTTAATTATATGTGACGATATCGAGGTTCCAAATACATCAAACACCCCGCAAAAACGTGCGGCTCTGCGGGAAAGATTGCGTGAATTGGATTTTATTTTATCGCCAAACGGCACAATGATTTATATCGGCACACCACACACAATGGACACGATTTACAGAACGTCGGATGACTAATCTTCGGTCGATGAATGCTTTTTATCACTCATAAAAGAACGCAAGCGTGCCAACAAATCCAAACCTGGTTTATTAAACATTGGCAAAAACGTTTCATATTCCGGCATATCGGCCTGAATCTGTGCGCGTGCGCGTTCGGTTAATGGTTGATGAACAATTTGTGTTGCCATATCCCACAAACGATATGCGCGATCAGTTTTCATAACAACATCCCATTTTGCAAGCATATCAGGATGATCAGATAAAACGGTTTTAATCCCAATCAACCATTCGTCGCCGAATTTTTTCACGACATTTAATTTTTGTAAATCGGCCAAGCCTTGCTGGGTCGGCGAAAAATTATCCAGTGCACGTGACAATTCGCCCCATTGGTCATCAGATAGTGGTGTTGTTGCCCCGGATTCCGCCATCAACCCGCCATACGGCATCAGGTTTCTGTCAATAGAATCCCGTGGGGTTTTACCGCTGCGTAAATTTTTAATATGCTGAACCAGCATTTTACCGGTGGGCAAATCCGCCATTTCGTCCAGAACTTCATCGGTGGCCTCGTCCAAGAAAATTGGATTTAACACAGCCCACCCGCCAACAATAACATGTTCTTGGCGATACAGGTTGACCAATTTTTGTGCAATCAGATTTGCTTTTGGTTTCATATTCTCTCTCCGGTTAATAAATTATTCGGTCAAAATCAAAACAACTTTGTGCATGGTTTGCGCGGTAATTTTTTCCTGGGGATCGACCAGGGTACCATACAATTTACCCTTGGCATCACTGTGCACAACGGCAATATTGGCGTTTACCGTATCGTCCGGATTCAGTTTGGAAAAATCCGCGTCCAAAAATAATGCCAAATCACCGGCCTGGGCCGATTGTGCGGCATCCACGAACACATACGATTTTTCAGGAATAAATCCACCCGCGCGTTTTGAATTTGGAATCACGGCATAGATAGACTTACGCCCCTCCAACGATGCGGGTGCGACAATCATAACCTTGTCATTTTTCTTGAAAGAAATTGCGCGACCCGATGGATTACCAAACACAGGCACCAATTTTTTACGTGCACTGTCATATAGTTTTGCGCCATACAAACCATCGTGCATATCAATACCGGATACAGGATTGTCAGGAATCAATACGGATTTCACGCGTTCTTTGACCTTGTTGATTTGTTTGGTCAATTCGCCAGATTTGTAAAGGTTTGCAATTTTGTCGAACATTTCATTTGCACTCATTGCAAATGATTTTGCCAAAGGTTCGACTTCATTTTTGTAAATTTCGCGCTGGCCAATTTCGATTTTGTGATAAACCGACAAAGTCATACCGGCGTCTTTGGCGGCCTGGGCAATGGTTTTTCCCTTTAATTGGCGGATTTTGCGTAATCCAGATCCAAAAACCTTTAATCCACCGTGTTCGTTGTCCGACAATCTGCGTTTGATTTCAGTTTGCCATTTACCGGCCACCGCATCAGATTCTTTGATGAAAATATCAGACAACTTGCAACCCAAAATATTGCAAATATTCAGCAATTGTTTTTGGTTCAAACGACGGACGCCTTTTTCGATTTTGGACACCGCTGACAGGCTGAGTCCCGTCTTGCGTGCCAATTCGGTCATTTTCATACCGTTGTTCAAACGAATGGTTCTGATGTTATTAGGAAAAATGATTTCTTCTTGCGCCATTATTCGTGACTCCTTAAATACTTGACAAAAGTTTAGTCAATATTTCGATATTTGGCAAGTAAAAAGTGTACAAAAAGCTATAATGGCATATCATCGGGTATGGCCGAAACATCAACACCCGCATCAATATCATTTTGTGGTGCCGGTGCCTGTTCATATGTGGCATTACCTGCAAAATCACCCGGCAACGATGCAGGGCCGCGGGCGGCCATTTCGTCCAAATTATCGAACAAGCAATAATCGCCTAAAAACGCCAAATGCACGGTTTCTGGACGTCCATGACGGTTTTTTCCAATAATCACATCGGCCTTGCCACGTGCGCGTTCCAAACGTTTTTGCCATGTTTCGACACTGTTTTGTGATGTGGTATTTGAAATTCTTTGCGATGGATCGCGATTGTCTAAATAGTATTCCTCGCGATACGTGAACATAACAATATCGGCGTCCTGTTCAATAGACCCAGATTCACGCAAGTCCGCCAATTGCGGCCGTTTATCATCACGCATTTCAACGCTACGTGACAACTGGGACAGGGCGATAACCGGTACATCCAATTCTTTGGCCAACATCTTTAACCCGCGGGTTATTTCGGACAATTCCTGAACACGGTTTTCGCTGCGTTTACCGCCAGGCGACATCATCAACTGTAAATAGTCGATAACAATCAACGCAATACCGCCATATTTGCGCGCCAAACGCCGTGCGCGTGTGCGAATCATAGGAACCGACATGCCCGGCATATCATCAATAACCAGCGGCGTTTGCGAAATAGCCTTGGAATATTGGGTCATTTTCAAGAATTCTTCATCAGTCAGCGAACCTTCGCGCATGGATGTCGCGGGAATTTTTGTTTGCGAAGACAAAATACGTGTTCCCAACTGTGGCGCAGACATTTCAAGTGAGAAAAACGCCACCACACCCTTGTACTGGTTATTTGCACGCCCAGACAAAATTGCATTTGCCGCATTAAACGCAATATTCATCGCCAGTGTCGTTTTACCCATGGCCGGACGACCCGCGATAATAATTAAATCAGAATGATGCAAACCACTGATGGATTTATCCAATGCGGTCAGGCCCGTTGTCAAACCGGATAGTTTACCGTCGGCCTGGTACGCGATTTGTGCTTCTTCCAGTGCGCCTTTTAACGCAACGCCAATGGACATAGGCTCGTGTTCGGCGACGCCGGTGGATGCCATATCAAACAACTTTTGTTCGGCAATTTCCAATTGGCGCGATACAGGATTATCCAAATTTTCGACATACGCGTCATCCATAATGGATTGACCCAAATTTATAAGTTGCCGACGCATAGCATTTTCATAAACGATACGACCATATTGTTCAACATTAACAACGGTTGCGCCCGCAGATGATAACTCGGTCAAATAATCGACACCGCCAACCGATTCCAATGTTCCTTGCTGTTGCAAATAATCCTTGGCCGTAATGATATCAAACGGCACGCCGGCGGCAAAACGATGCAGGGCCAATTTGTAAATTTCCTGGTGCGCTGGGTGTGAAAAATGTTCCGGTTTCAAAAAGTCAGAAACCCGTTCCAACGCGCGATTATTCATCAATACCGCGGCCAATACAGCCTGTTCGGCTTCTAAATTCGTTGGTAAAGTTTTAGGGGTAAAGTCCATGTCAGTTATAGTAAATAAAAATTTTAATTTTTCAACGCCTTTTTTGCGCGGGTACAAAAAATTTTCATTACCGATATTGAACGCGGATGGAACGTCTGCGTGGCCCGAAATGTTTCCAATGGACAAAATAGACGAATTGCGCAAAACGGTTGGTGAACACCATTTTATGGCACAAATGATGCTGGAATTTACGCCATTGGAACGCGTGCGTCTGGATCCCGGAATGATACATATATATGATGCCGAATTTAATCAAATAACGGCAATGCTAGGCGATTGGAACATTACCGGTGCATCTGTATATTGGGATCCATCAATGGGGCATAAAAATGGTGATTCCAGTGTGTGCGCACTTATATTCCGCGATGATAAATCGCATAACATATTTTTGCACGATTTGATGTATATGGTTGTGCCATCCGAACATCCGCAACCATTAACATACCAATGTGATATGGTTCTGGATTTTCTGTCTCGATATAATTTACGAAGAATTGCGGTTGAAACAAATGGATTAGGCAACGCATTACCAGAGATTTTACAAGATAAAATTGCATCTCGTCGTGACGGGGTGGTTGTCCAAAAAATCACAAACAACACAAAAAAAGAAACCAGAATTTTGAACACAATCGAACCATTACTGGGGGCGGGGCGCATATTTGCACACACACGCATCCAACAAACCCCATTTATGTCTGAAATGCTTGGTTGGTCGCCGATTGGTGGCATCGGGCATGACGACGGTTTGGACGCATTAACCGGTGCGATAAATGTATTGCCAATACCAATCAGACCATCAAACCACACAATGCGTCAATTTACAGCAAATACAAATTTCAAAATATAATAAAAGGATAAAAAATGAATATGCAAAATTTACAAAAAATGTATAACACGGCATTAAATGTGCGTGCGCCTTGGCTGAAACGCTGGGACGAAGCGCGTCGTTATACGGTTCCAACAACCGACGCAGAAATTGCAACATTGTTCGACGGTACGGCCGCAGACGCAGTGGATAATTTGGCTGCATCAATTTATACATTATTGACGCCACCTGAATCATTGTGGATAAACCTGACGCGCGAAAGCGATATGTCCCCAGATCCAGAAATTGCAACGGCTGCATTACGTGCGAACCTGAACGATTCAAATTTTTATACAACAATTCATCAATGCTATATGGATTTGTGCATTTATGGAACTGCATGCTTGTTTATGGCTGAAAATCCAATTGGTGCAGACAGTGCCTTTTCATTTACCGCGATTCCAATGCCAGACATCGCGATTTTGCCAAACGCAGTTTTTCATACAACAACAATGACCGCGTCCGATGTATTGAATCGTTATCCAACATGGACACCAACAAATGAAATTCGTAAAAAAATGGAATCAGACCCCGATACCCCATTGCGTTTGGTTCAATCTTTGATTGGTTTGGATTTTGTGGCTTGGTTGGATGTTGGCGGTGACATTGAAAACAATATTGTTGCAACAGGCACATTTGATACGAATCCTTATTTGATTTTCCGTTGGAGTGTATGCAGTGGTGAATTATACGGTCGCAGCCCAATCCAACGCGCATTACCCGATATAAAAACCGCAAACAAGGTCGTTGAATTGGTGTTGAAAAACGCAACCATCGCAGTCAGTGGCATTTGGCAAGCCGACGATGATGGGGTTATTAACTTGCAAAACATCAATTTAACACCAGGTTCTATCATCCCAAAAGCAGTGGGCAGTTCGGGCCTGACCCCGTTGCACAGCGGCGCAGATTTCGACGTATCACAATTGATATTATCTGATTTACGCGACAGAATCCGTCACACATTATTGGCGGACAGGTTGGGTCTGTTGTCTGACCGCGAAATGACCGCGACCGAGGTTTTGGCCCGCAACGCCGAAATGATGCGTGTATTGGGCGCAACATATGGCCGTTTATTGCATGAATTTATCCGCCCATTATGTGAACGTGGATTACAGATTTTATCCCGTCGTGGCACGATTGAACCAATATCCTTGCACAGTGATGCCGAATTAAAATATTTGGCGCCAATCGCAATTGCAACCCAGGATACGGTTTTATAAAAGGATTAAGATATGTCAGAAATCGAAAAACAATATGCGCGCGCATTTCAAACGCCATCGGGCCGTGCGGTGCTGAAACATTTGCGACAAATCACGATAGAGCGGACTTTGGGGCCCAACGCCACGGATGCCGAATTGCGCTGGGCCGAAGCCAACCGCAGTTTTGTACGCCAAATTGAAATGATGGTTGCGCGTGGAACAAATGGGTGAATAAAATGCCAAACAAACAAAATTTTACAAACGTCCTGGAATTACTGCGGAACAGTTGGTTTTTACTGGCGTTTGCCTTTGGTGTGGTTTATTGGGTCGCGCGCCAGGATTCTTCACTGGCCGATTTGGAACGCGCAGACACACGAATAACGGCACTGGAAAATCGCACAACGATATTGGAATCCGGCATCGGACAATTGCAATTAAAAATCGACGGCATCAAAGAAGACGTCACTCTAATAAAATCCGCAGTCATAAAATAATAAAACATAAAAAGCCCCAGATAATCTGGGGCTCTCTTTTTGCTTTCAAGAGAAAACTTGTGTATTAAATGCTGTCGGCATTGACCCAACGGCCGTTCTTTAACAAACCTGGGGCCATACCTTCATTTGTGCGCAATGCGTTGATAACACTGCGTGCTTTGGCCGCATCCAAATTGATAATACGAACTTTGTACATACCGCCTTCGTTCACGACAACCGCATCACCGTATGCCTTCATACGTTGTGCCATTGCATCGGCACTGTCTTCGGCATAGAACGCCGCCAACTGAATGGTGTAATCACCGCTGGCAACTGGTGCTGGTGCAGGCTGTGGTGCCGGTGCAACTTCGACAGTTGCTGTTTCCGCAACAACCTCGGCCGGTTCATTATTAACACCGATTGTTGCATTTTTTACCGCCAAAGATTGTTCTGTTAAAACCTGGACCTGGACCTTGGCCTGGGAATTCATACCAATTTTTTGTGCCGCAGCCGGTGACAAATCCATAATACGTGTATTTACAAATGGACCACGATTGTTCACACGAACAACCACAGATTGTCCATTATCCAAATTTGTGACCTTGGCGATTGTTGGCAACGGCAAAGTCTTACTTGTCGCCAACATTTGTGCAGATTCAAATACTTCGCCATTTGTTGTCTTTTGACCGTTTAATTCAGCAGGGATAATTCCAGCAATACCGGTTTGATTATATGTCAAATCTTCGGATGGAATATATTGTACATCATCAACCTTGTACGCATTACCGATATAATATTTCGGCGCCGCCGCCATCAAATACGAATCAGTTAATGTGACTGTGTCAGTATTCAAATTTTCTTCCGCCATTTCAGAGCCATAAATGCTGCCATCTTGTGTGGTCATACAACCGCCCAGCATAGCCAGCAAGGCCGCCAAAGAAACTAATTTTTTCATTTTTTATGCTCCTTTAAAGCCTGTTAGCGGGGTCCAAAAAATTATGGAAACTCCCTACATTCTCAAGTGACATTTTATCATAAATTTCAGGTGCTTTCAACTTTATTTTATAATTTTCTATCAATCACATATGCAACCGGCAGGTATAAAACCCCAAAAGCCGCAATTGCAATTCCCAACGACACCAAACCATTAATCGGCGCAAACCATAAACCCGTGCCCAATAATATTTCCCAAACACTGAATCCGACTGTTGCGCGTATCGTGCGCGAATCCAACTGAATCAGGCCGCGACGTTTGCACGCCCGTGCCAACAGGTAATTTTTAACATATCCCGATACAACAACACCAACCGGAATCGCCAAATAACCCAGATGATAAAATAATGCAACATATAAAACCGCCGCCAACCCCAATGACACCATACTGGTTTTAACGGGCGTTTTAACATCCTGGGACGCATACAGGGTTTTGCTGTAAACCTGGCTAATCAGCATTGCTGGCAACACCAAACATTGAATCATTATTGCAATTGCCACCGCATGTGTAGATTCCGTTGTCCACGCGCCATATTGAAACAAATTTTTGATAATCGGTTCTGCTAAAACAAATAATCCAACCATAGATGGTATAATCAGCATCAGCGACCGTCGTATCGACGAATTCTGTTGAATATAAACACTACGCATATTTTTTTCGGAAATAGCATTTGAAATCGAAGACATCAAAACCGTTCCCACCGCCAAACCAATCATGGCAAAAGGCAATTGCACAATTCTGTCGGCGTAATACAGCCACGACACAGCGCCGGCCTGGAAACTGGCGACCAATGTTCCAACAATAATTGTAATTTGGTAAAAACCACTGCCGACAATACTGACACCAAATCGTTTCAGCATAGATTTAATTTGCCCGTTCCATTTTGGTCGTATCAATCGCAATCCAAATTTTCCCGAACGAATGCGTCCCCATAAAATTGCACACTGAATAATGCCGGATAAAACGACCGTTCCGGCCATAATGTATAAAATTGTTCCCGGCGCAAACCATGCCGACATCAACAAAGCGCAAATTAACAAAATATTTAACATCACCGGCATAAAAGCCGCCAAAATAAACTTTGAAAAAGCATTCAAAACCGCGGATAAAAACGCCGCCACACATATAAAAATAACATACCAAAACATAATCCGCGAAATAATAACGGTCAATTCCATTTTGCCAGGGTCGGCCGCGAATCCCGGTGCCAAAATACAAATAACCCCCGGCATAAATATCTCAAATACAATGGTTATTCCCAACAACACAACAACCAACCAAGAAAACACATTATTTGCAAAATTTTTATCGCGTTTGGAATCCGCAAACATAGGAATAAATATCGCGGACAATGCACCTTCGCCCAACAAATCGCGAAATAAATTCGGCAATTTGAACGCGGCCAAGAATATATCAGACAACCGTCCCGCGCCCAGCACACGCGCAATCAGCATATCGCGCACAAAACCAAAAATGCGACTGATGCCGGTCATCGCACCAACGCCAAAAATATTCCGCCCCAGTTTCATAAATATCCGTCCTTAAAAAAATTCTTTTATTTTGAACGAATATATTATACTGTTGTGGCATAAGGAATTTCAAGTATGAAAAAAATAATAATGTTGGTGGGTTTGATTGGATTTTTGGCGGGGTGTGCCGGTGAACAGATTGAACCCGAAAAATCTATGGAACAACTGTATGCCGAAGCTTACGCCGAATTTAACGACGGCGATTATGATTCTGCGGCGGAATTATTCTTGGCGGCCGAAGGCGAACATTCGACCGATGCATTGGCACCGGACGCGTTGATTATGGCGGCATATTCAAAATATTTGGACGATGATTTTCCGGGTGCATTGATTGTGACCGACCGCTTTTTACGGTTTCACCCCGGCTATCCAGACGCACCATACGTTTTATACCTGCGCGGAATGTGCTATTATCGCCAGGTCAGCGACGTCCGGCGCGAACCCGGAATGTCTGTATACGCATTACAGCAATTTGAACAATTAAAGGAAAGATTTCCAAACACAGAATACGCCAAAAACGCCGAAAACAAGATACACATATTAAAAAATTACATAGCAGGCAAGGTTATGTACGCTGCACGCAACGATATGAAACGCGAAAATTGGGCATCGGCTATTACGCGACTGCAATCCGTTGTCACAACTGCCCAAGATACCGTCATGACGCCCGAGGCTATGTACCGTTTAACCCAATGCTATACGGCAATTGGATTGCCAGAGCAAGCGGCGGGCTATGCCGAAATGTTGCGTAAAAACTTTCCAAACAACGAATGGACCAAAAAGTTAGACAAATAATTTATTGACAACCTGTGTTTTTTGTACTATGTTTTGCGGCGAAGAGGTTGTTCGTTGGCAAAATTTAAGAATAATTTAGATTTCAAGGTTCACACTCTGTGTTCTTGTCAGGATGGTTTGATGCACTCTCTTGTTGCGGAACGTCCATATGCGTTGGTGTTCAAAACAACGAATTGGTGTTGGAATAACTGCGCACATTGTTGTGAATCATCGGGTCCAAATAATCCAAAAAAATTTATCCCAGAATCCGTTATCAAAGGCTATATAAAACAGGCCGCGTCTGATGAACGTTTTGATCGTTCTGTGGTATTTACTGGTGGCGAAATAACATCAGCATATAAATTTGTTGACCGTCATTATGTTCCAAATATCATAAATTATGCATTAAACATGGGGTGCGGTGTGGATATTAAAACAAACGCAGGCTGGGTAAATTCCCCATTAGCAACACAAATATATGCCGATATTGAAAACATCGTTAAAAAACGCGCGCCCAGCAAAAAAAGTAAATTACAAATCCAGCATGAACTTCCTTTCCAAGTTTCTTTATCATTGGATCGGTTCCACAACGATGCTTTGGCGCGTAATTTCAAATTCATTGAACATTTTGCAAAAACAGATATGGGTGCTTCTTTCCGTATTAACATATCATCATTTGATGCAGATAATGGCATGTTATCTGATTTGTTGCAGCGGTTAAATACTGCTGGGGTAAATGTCCGAGAGGCGGTTATATTAAATAAAAATGCACAAACACTTTCGCCTGTATACTATTTAAATGATAATATTATTGTTCAATATGGAAATGGGGATTTGTTTTACGGTGGTCGTGCCAGAAATATTAAAAACGCATACCGTGTTCCGGCACCACAGTTTTCTTTTTTAACCGCAGATTTTGCTTGCTTGGTTGCGTTTGATACAAATAATCGTGTGACATTGGGTGAAAACTGTGGTCCAAAAATAGCTGCAATATATAACGACAAAGATGGTAATCCGTATCCGTTGCAATCAGTATTAAATTGCTTGGTTGAAACCACATATCGTGCAGAACAAAAATACAGACAACAACATTTTATTTTGGATAAACAGGTGTTATTGGCACGCAAAATAAATCAAATATTTTCCAAATAAAAAACCCCGGAAACCCCGGGGAATTTTTTATTTTATATTCATTATTTGTTTGTTTCTAATTGCGTCCAACTGCGCTTTTGTGAACAGGTATTTTCTAGGAATTGCTTTGTTCAGAATACCGGCCTCGTCAAACATATCAAAAGAAATGTTTAATTCGTCGCGCCAACCTGGGACACCTTTTTTGCTTTTATCTAAATCGATATACAAAATTTCGCGAATTCCTGCTTGAACAATCATTTTGGCACAGTTTGTGCATGGTGGGGCGGTCACAAACAAAATTCCACCATCGATTTTTGCGCCATTTCGACCTGCGTTCACGATAGCATTTGTTTCCGCATGAACAACGCGTGGATATTTCAATATGCGGTCATGTAATCTCTCGGCTGTATCGGCAATACCATGCGGGAAACCGTTATAACCTTCGGATAAAACAAAGCGGTCAGGGGAAACGATGATACAACCAACGCGCGTGCTGGGGTCTTTGGACCAAGTAGAAATAATTTGTGCCTGTTGCATAAAGCGGATATTCCACTTGTCATCAAATGTGAAAGAGTTCGACATTATTTGTGTCCTTTTCTGCTGTTCTCTCTCAGCCAAATATTTGCAATAATATCTTATTTTTGCAAGGTTTTTTATTGCCTTTTGGTTTTTGTGTGCTATTGTTTACGTTATGACAAAGACATATTCTGGATTTATTGCAATTATTGGTCCGACGAACGCCGGGAAAAGCACCCTAATAAACCAAATCATGGGGCGCAAGGTGTCAATCGTATCGCACAAGGTTCAAACCACGCGAACAAACCTGCGCGCGGTCAAAATGGTGGGTGACCGCCAACTGATTTTCGTTGATACTCCGGGTGTATTCAAACCAAAACGGCGCCTGGATACCGCAATGGTTGGCGCGGCGATGGACGCATTATCGGATGCGGACGCGGTTCTGTTGATTGTGGACGCAACACATGGCATAACCGACACAATCCGCAGTTTGCTGACTAAAACCGGAAACATGGAAAATCTGTTCGTCGCATTGAACAAGGTTGATGCAATTCCAAAGGGCAATTTGCTGCCCATGGTGGCCGAATTATCGAACTTGGCCAAAATTCGCGAAATATTTATGATTTCCGCCCTGAAAAACGATGGAATTGATGAAATGTTAAATGCGCTGGCCTTATGTATGCCGGCGGGCCCATATTTATTTTATGCGACGGATGCGGTGGATGTACCGGACAATTTGTATCTGGCGGAATTGACCCGCGAAAAAATCTATAAATATATCCACCAAGAATTGCCGTATCACATAAATGTTGTGACCGAACGGGTTGATGTCGATAATGATGGTGTTTTGGATATATATCAAAAAATCGTCGTGCAAAGTGACGCGCATAAAAAAATCGTAATTGGTCGCGGTGGTGCTTTGTTAAAGAAAATCGGCACCGATGCCCGTCACGATATCCAAGA
>CADCAA010000013.1 GCA_902799285.1 uncultured Pseudomonadota bacterium | reverse complement strand
ATTCGGTGGGTGGTTGGTTGATTGATAATTTTGCGTCTATGGAACGGTTCGAATTGGCGCAACAGATGTTTATTAAACATGGGCTGTTTATTATTGTTTTGACTGCGGTGACGCCGATTCCGTATAAATTGATGGCGATTTGTGCGGGCTTTATGGGGTTCCCGGCGTTGCTGTTTTTGGGCGTGTCGGCGATTTTCAGAACTGGGCGGTTCGCGATTGTGGGCGCGCTGTTATGGAAATTTCAAGAGCAGGCGAACACAATCGTTAAAAAATATTTTTGGTATTTGACGGTGGCCGCGATTTTGTTCGCTGGTATCGGGATTTTGTTGATGTTTTGCTTATAATTTTTTTATATTGAAAGTTTAGATATACCAGTGTATCATTGCCGCAAAGGATAACCGAAATTGATGAGTGCGTAATGTCCCAAAAGTATATCAGAAATTTTTCTATTGTTGCACATATTGATCATGGAAAATCGACTCTGTCGGACAGGTTGATTGAGTTTACCGGTGGACTCGCGTCGCGCGAAATGAAGGCCCAGGTGTTGGATTCTATGGATATTGAACGTGAACGTGGAATCACGATTAAGGCGCAAACAGTGCGATTGAAATATTTGGCACGCGATGGACACGAATATCAGTTGAATTTGATGGATACACCGGGACATGTCGATTTTTCTTATGAAGTATCGCGTTCGTTGGCCGCGTGCGAGGGCGCGATTATCTTGGTCGATGCAACCCAAGGTGTCCAGGCACAAACATTGGCAAATGCATATTTGGCGTTGGATAATGATTTGGAAATGCTGCCTGTGTTAAATAAAATTGATTTGCCGTCATCTGATGTTGATGGTACACGTCAACAGATTGCGGATGCAATTGGGCTGGATGCATCAAATGCAATTTGTGTGTCGGGTAAAACTGGTGCCGGGGTGCCGGAATTATTGGAAGAAATTGTGACGAAATTACCTGCACCACATGGTGATGAAAATGTACCGACGCGCGCGTTGTTGGTGGATTCTTGGTATGATTCATATTTGGGGGTTGTTGTGTTGGTGCGTGTGGTTGATGGAACGCTGCGCCGCGGGCAAAAGATTAAATTTGTGGCAACTGGGGCCGAATATGCGGTTGAAAAAATCGGGTACTTTACGCCAAAGATGGTTGATGTTAATGAATTAAATACTGGGGAAATTGGGTTTATTATTACCGGTATGAAAACAATTCATGATTGCAAAGTCGGTGATACTATTGTTGATGCAAAATCTGGGGGTGATGCTTTGCCGGGGTTCAAACCGTCTGTGCCGGTGGTGTTTTCGTCGTTCTTTCCGATGGCGGCGGATGATTACCCGGATTTGCGCGATGGCGCGGAAAAGTTGGCGTTAAATGATGCGTCGTTTACATTTACAGTGGAAAAGTCAAGTGCGCTGGGGTTTGGATTGCGCTGTGGATTTTTGGGACTGTTGCATATGGAAATTATCAGCGAAAGATTAAATCGTGAATTTAATCTGTCTTTGATAAATACACTGATAAATACGGTGCCCAGTGTGCTGTATAAAATTCATTTGCGTGATGGCAGTGTTATGGATTTGGAAAATCCGGCCGATATGCCCGATCCAACACGAATCGATTTTATCGAAGAACCATGGGTGCTGGCGACGATTATGATGCCGGATAAATATTTGGGCGGAATTATGGAATTATGTGCATCGCGTCGTGGGGTCCAGGATAATATTTCTTATGTTGGTAATCGCGCTGTGTTGACGTATAGGTTGCCATTGGCCGAAATTGTGTTTGATTTTTATGACAGGGTAAAGTCTATATCGTCGGGATATGCGTCGTTTGATTATTCGTTGTGCGGATATGAACGGTCTGATTTGGTCAAAGTGTCGATTTTGGTAAATGATGAAAATGTAGAACCGCTGTCTTTTATGTGCCACAGGTCGTCTGCGGAATCGCGTGGTCGTCAGATTGTTGAAAAATTAAAAGATTTAATTCCGCGTCATCAATTCAAAATACCACTCCAGGCGGCAATTGGTGGAAAAATTATTGCCAGAGAGACTATTGCGGCGTATCGCAAGGATGTGACGGCAAAATGCTATGGTGGCGATATCACGCGTAAAAGAAAATTGTTGGAGAAGCAGAAGGAGGGCAAAAAACGTTTGCGGACGTTCGGTAATGTAGAAATTCCGCAATCTGCATTTATTAATGCGTTAAAGGTTGGTAAGTAAATCAAAGGAGTAAACTATGTCCAAAATCTGTGATTTTATTCAGGCGTCCAAAGTGAAACGTTTGGCATATAAAAATGTCCAGGATAAAAAAAATGCGATAACCGTGCCGGTGTTTGAAGAATCCGAGAAAAAGGTTGCTTGTTTGCAAATGGTTTTGTTTTTCCCAAATGGTTTGACCAGTACGCATGTGGATGTGATGCAGCAAAAATGTGACGATTTTTCTGAAATAGCGTTATGCAATAATACCGCGTGTCCGATGTTTGAAAAAAATCAAGAATATATTCATGCTGTGGCGGAATATGATAAAGCAAGGTTGGCGGCCAAAAGCGCATTGAAACGGATTTTTGTTCGTGGAAAATAAAAATAAAAAAGGATAAACTATGGCGCATCAGTTTTTCTTTAATCCATATATATTGGATAATTTGCCGACGCCGGCAACGGGGTTCGATGTTGTCCAAGATATTTCAGAACCGAATTTACGTTTGTATGTGACCAGTCGTGGCGCAAAAACTTTCTTTGTACGGAAACGCGTGCATGGTCGGGACAGGCGTATTATTATCGGTTCGTATCCGGAAATGGATATTGAAACTGCGCGTGGGATGGTGGCGACAGTGTTGCTGGATGCGTCAAAAAAGATTCCGACACGGCGAAAAAAATTGTCTTTCCATGATTTTTGGGAAATATTCCTGAAAAATAAAGTACGCCGCTCCGAAGATTCCGAGGTAAAGTTGGTGCGTGCGGTGAATTTGCACCTGAACGATTTGTTTGATAAAAATCTGGATGAAATTACGCGTGATGATATCAAGGCGGTCATTAGTAAAATCGGTGGACGTGTTATTGCTGCGCGTATGCAAGAGGTGATTGCCAGCATATTCAAATACGCGGTCGAGCAGGGATATGTAAAGGTGAGTCCTGCGTCGGGTTTGCAAAAAATTGAACAAGCGCGTCGCATTAGTCCATTAAATGATGAAAAAGTATTGCGTTTAATTGATGTTATTAAATCCCAGGAAACGGATGTTATGCGTAATGCATTTTTGATGCTGATTTATTCTTTCTTGCCAAAGAATAAGGTTTTATCGATGCGCTGGGACGAATTGGATTTTAATCATTATTTATGGAAAGGTTGGCCGTTGTCTGATGTGGCGGTTGTGTTGTTGGAAAATATGCCTGAGGGTGGCGATTGGGTTTTTATGGGACGTTGTAAAAATCATTTGGCCGACCCACGTACTGCGTGGCATAATGTGGCGGTTGCTGCGGGTATGCCGAATTTGCGTATGGATGATGTGCATAAATTTTTTATGCGGCGATTGGTATGGGCGTCGGATAGGGAAGATTTGCGCGCGAATATGAATAATTTGTTGGATAAATATCTGGTGTAATTTATTGTTGAATCTGCTATATATTAAAATTTTTGTTTGTCAAGGTTTTGTTATATTTGGTTATAATGTCTTGACATAAGGTGCATAAAATGATACATTTGTGCTTAATCAGTGCCCGTGGGTATCAGGGGCAAAAAGGTTAACACAAATAAAGGATTTAAAATGTCAACTTTTGAACAAGTTAAAAAGATTGTTGTTGAAAAATTGGGCGTAAAGCCAGAAGATGTCACAGAAAATGCAACCTTTGTTAATGATTTGGGCGCGGATTCTTTGGATGTCGTTGAATTTGTGATGGAGGTTGAAAAGGAGTTCAAAATCACAATTCCTGATGAAGATGCTGTGAAATTGGAAAAGGTTGGTGATGCGGTTAAATACATTGACGCGCATAAAAAATAAAGATAGTTTTGGATTATTTGGTCCGTCGATTCTTCGGCGGATTTTTTTTCTGTAATTTTTGCGAAAAATATATTATGATAGTGGCGAATTTAACAAAGGATTATTTATGAGAAGAGTTGTTGTGACCGGTATGGGCATCGTTTCGCCAGTCGGGACAGGTGTTGAATTCGCCTGGAAAAATATTATTAATGGTGTGTCGGGTGTGCGTAAAATTGATACATTTGACACGACCGATATTGCGTCAAAAATTGCGGGTGTGCCTGTTCGTGGCGAAGGTGCGGGTGAATTTAATCCGGATGCTGTTATTGAACCGCGCGAGCAACGCAAAATGGATCGTGCCATTTTATATGGTGTTGTTGCCGCGGACCAGGCGATGCGTGATGCAGGCTTGGTTGATGCTGATTATGACGGTGACCGTTTTGGTGTTTCAATTGGCAGTGGTATCGGTGGTGTGCAGACAATTTATGAAACCTGTGTTGAGTTGATGAAATCTGGTCCGCGTTTTATCAGTCCGTTTTTTGTGCCAAAGGCAATTATAAATATGACGGCAGGCCATGTGTCGATTAAATACGGTTTGCGTGGGCCAAATGTCGCGATGGCGACGGCATGTGCAACGGGTTCTCATTCTATTGCCCAGGCGTTAGATTTTATTCGTAATGGCAGTGCGGATTTAATGTTGGCCGGTGGAACAGAAGCCGCTGTGACCGAATTGGCACTGGGTGGATTTGCCGCGATGAAGGCGTTATCAACGCGTAATGATGAACCGGAAAAAGCCTCACGTCCGTGGGATAAATCGCGTGATGGATTTGTGTTGGCCGAAGGTGCGGGCGTTTTGGTATTGGAAGAATACGAACACGCCAAAAAACGCGGCGCAAAAATCTATGCCGAGGTTGCAGGTGCCGGTATGACCGCGGATGCGCATCATATTACTGCGCCGGCCCCAAATGGCGAAGGTGGCATGCGCGCGATGAAAATTGCTTTGGCGGATGCAGGGTTGAAACCATCCGATATTGATTATATCAATGCACATGGAACATCGACCGGGCTGGGTGATGTTGGGGAATTGATGGCCGTGCGTGAATTGTTTGGTGATAAAGATATTTGTATGTCGTCCACAAAATCTATGACGGGGCATTTATTGGGTGCGGCCGGCGCGATTGAGGCGATATTCAGTGTTTTGGCAATTCGTGATGATATTGTGCCACCGACGATAAACCTGGATGACCCAATTGACGAGGTTGGTGATTTCAACCTGGTGCCAAATGTTGCGCAAAAGCGTACGGTGAACGCAGCGTTAAGCAATTCTTTTGGGTTTGGTGGAACAAACGCATCGGTTGTTTTTAAAAAGGTAAAATAATATTTGTGTTTTTGTTTTATACTGCTAATATATCGTTCACATACGGGGTATAGCTCAGTCTGGTAGAGCGCTACGTTCGGGACGTAGAGGTCGTAGGTTCGAATCCTGTTACCCCGACCAAAAAATCAAACCGGCGAAATGCCGGTGTTTTTTATAGTGGTATGCGTTCGTTGACAATGTAAATTCTTTTTGTGATAATTTATCTGATATGGCAAAAATGTTCAGAACTTTTTTTAGACGTATGTTAAGAAAGCATATCGGCGTGGTTGTGTTTGTTTTAATTTCATTGGTTGCTGCATTTATGTTATTTGGTTATGCCACGCGGAAATCTGTTTTGGTGACTGTGTCAAATGGCGCAACGGTTTCGGACGTTGCAAATACGTTAAAGAAATATGATTTGGTTGATTCGGCGTCTTCGTTCAAATTGGCTGTGCGTGCCCAGGGCGGTCGGATTCAGGTTGGACAATATGAAATTCCGCGTGGGACATCGGCGTGGCGAATTGCTAAAATGTTAGTCAATGGTGATGTTGCAACCACAAAAATCGTAATTCCCGAAGGTTTAACTATAAAACAAATAAAAATATTGTTGGAAAAAGATTCTGCATTGTCCGGGGATGTGGATTGTGCGCCCGGTGGCCAGGCGGCCGTGTGCAGTATTCGTGATGGTGATATTTTCCCTGATACATACACGGTTGCGCGTGGAACTATGCGATTGGCGGTGCTGGATTTGGCACGTCGAAAAATGGAATCTGTAAAATCTAAAATGGTAAATCGCAGTATTCCAAAGCCTTTGCGCGATTGGAACGATGTTGTGACATTGGCGTCAATTGTGCAAAAGGAAACACCCCATGCGCACGAGATGCCCATTGTGGCCAGTGTGTATATAAATCGCTTGCGTGCAAATATGCGGTTGCAAGCCGATCCGACGGTTGTCTATGTTTTGACAGATGGGTTGGGCGATATGCAGGGCGAACCGCTGTTGACCGGACATTTGAAAATAAACAGTCCGTATAACACATATCGCAACAAAGGTTTGCCACCGGGACCAATTGCGAACGTGGGGACGGCTGCGTTGCGGGCGGTGTTAAAGCCGGCGGATACAAATTACTTGTTTTTTGTGGCCGATGGCCAGGGTGGGCACAGGTTTTCAAATTCGTATGAAGAGCATTTGAAAAACCATGCTGACTGGCGCGAGATAAAAAAAGTAAAAAAATAATACGCTTGATTTCGTCAGGTATATTTTCCACATAAATTACATTTGTTAAAAATTTTAATAAAAAATTGCAGGATTCTGTGCTGTGCAACGGAATAAAATTTTTATGAAAGTGACAGGGCGAATTATACCACAAAAAGTTAAAAAATCAAAGTAATCTTTTTTTTGACACTGGGAATTTAAGCATAGTAAAATAATAGTGACAGGGAAAACCTGTTGTTTAGATTAACATACAAGGAAAGGATTATTTATGAAAAAATTAGCTTTATCTTCTTTGATTGCGGTGTTTGCTGTGTCTGGTGCACATGCTGCGAATGTTATTGATGGCAATCCATTGTATATGCCAAAGGCAAATCATTTTTATAGTGTGACAGATTTGAATTCTCATACAAACAAATATCCAAATGGTGAAAAACAAATCAACACATGGAATCTGGGTGAAGAATTTGGTTATGGAATTACAGATAAGTTGACTGTTTTGGTCAAGACAGTTTTGTCTGAAGACGATTCTTTTGACCAAGCACAATGGGGCGAAATGAGTTTTGGTGCCGCGTTCCGTGCTTTGGATAAAGGCGCATGGAAGTTGGATGTTTTGGGTGCATATGCGGTTGATCCGGTTTGGGGCGATCATATGCCATTCTTGAAAAGTGGTACAGATGCTCAAGGAACAGGAACAGAATATACATGGACGGCCGGTGTTCGCGGTGGATATACAACGTCACGTTTCACGGTTGCTGGTAAAGCGTTGTTTAATTACTGGAATACAGAATCTTTTAATTGGGATGAAGATGAAGGATTCCAAGGTGTGCATTATTTAACATTGGGATTGGACGGTCAATTTGTGTTGTGCGACAAGTTGAACTTGGTTGCTGGTGTTGAATATACGGGCTATATGGATAAAGAATGGCGTGGTGTTCCGGGTAATAAAGTTAAAAATGCCGGCACATGGGATGGAACGTTTGGTGTAAATTATAACATCGATTCCACAAAATTCGTTGGTGCATACGTCAGTGGTTCTATGAATCACCAGGGTGGTACCAAACATGACGAATGGAAAGCTGATAAAGGATTTGGCTTTGGTGCTAAATTCGGTATTGATTTCTAATCGTGAAAACCGAAATATTGACCCGGGGTGTGCCCCGGGTTTTTTGTTTTGATTTATTGATACTTGACATTTATTAAAATTTGTATTATAATTTAGTCTGTCTCTTTATGGCACGGTTCCGTGTCTAAAATTTTCTCTAGCATAAGGAATTTTTATGAATATTAACGAGTTAAAGGCGAAGTCGCCACAGCAGCTGTTAAAAATGGCTGAGGATATGGGTATCGAAAATCCATCGCAATTAAATGTGCAACAATTGCGTTTTGCGGTTATGCGCGTTTATGCAATGGACGATAATGTTGTTTTAATTGGTGATGGCGTTTTGGAAAGATTGCCTGATGGGTTTGGATTTTTACGCGCACCGGAAAGTAATTATTTGGCGGGACCTGATGATTTATATGTGTCGCCGGCATTGATTAAAAAGTACGGGTTAAAAACCGGTGATTATGTGACGGGTATTATCCAGGCGCCACAAAATGAATCTGAACGTTATTTTGCGTTGGAAACAATTGAAAAGGTAAATGGCGATAATCCGGAAAAATTGCGTCATCGTATTTCTTTTGATGATATGACGCCGCTGTATCCTGATGAAATGTTGAAAATGGAATGTCCGACCGATACGGATAAGGGACGCAATTTAACCGCGCGTGTTATCGATTTGATTTCGCCGACTGGTAAAGGGCAACGTTCGCTGATTGTTGCGCCACCGCGGACCGGTAAAACAATTATGCTGCAAAATATTGCACATTCAATCGCGACAAATTATCCAGATGTAAAATTGATTGTGTTGTTGATTGATGAACGTCCCGAGGAAGTGACCGATATGCAACGCAGTGTCAAAGGCGAGGTTATATCGTCCACATTTGATGAACCGGCGGCGCGTCATATCCAGGTGGCCGAAATGGTTATTGAAAAAGCAAAACGTTTGGTTGAATCCGGCCAAGATGTTGTGATTTTGTTGGATTCTATTACGCGTTTGGGGCGTGCGTATAATACGTGTGTGCCGTCAAGTGGCAAGGTTTTAACCGGTGGTGTTGATGCGTACGCATTGCAACGACCAAAACGTTTCTTTGGTGCCGCCCGTAATATCGAAGGTGGTGGTTCATTAACAATCATCGCAACGGCTTTGATTGATACGGGTTCCAAAATGGACGAGGTTATTTTTGAAGAGTTTAAGGGAACCGGAAACAGCGAAATTATTTTGGATAGAAAATTGTCTGATAAGCGTATTTATCCGGCAATTGATATTACAAAATCTGGCACACGCAAAGATGATTTGTTGGTTGATAAAGAAACATTGGCCAAAACCTATGTTTTGCGTCGGGTTATCAATCCTATGGGTGTGGCCGAAGCAATGGAATTCGTTTTGGATAAATTGCGTTTGACGAAAACAAATGCGGACTTTTTCAATTCTATGAATCAGTAAAAGGTTTGTGTTTGAAATTTTTACGCCACATTGTTGTGGCGTTTTTTTTGTTATAAAAAGGATTTTTGATGAAATCAATTTATTTGTTGGGCGGAATTTGTGTTGGGGTAATTATGGCTTATTTTGCTGGGGCGGCTTTGGGTCGTGCAAAGTGTATGGAAAATGTCGCGCGTCAAGCGGTCGAAATTACAAAAACGCAAATGATGAAAAAGGAGAAAATAAATGCAGAAGTTTATAGTTTGGGTGTCGCTGATATTCGTGACATCTTGCGCACAAAATACACAATTGCCGATTGATGCGGGCTGTGATGTGATTTATGGGCGGGCGTCTGATTGGGATGTTATCAGTGATGATTTGGCGCGTAATATTTATCGCCACAATAAAATGTGCGATGGGGATTAATCCTGGTATGTGGACAGGGCCGTTTCCAATGAAGTCTTTAATGTTTCCAATGATTTTTCGTACGTATTGCAATCACGTGCGATTTCGGAACGATATACGTCACGCATACTGGCAACGGCATAGGCACAATTGCGTAAATGTTGAACGCAATATTGGTGGCCGGTTTGATATGCGTTTTGACCCTGCATCCGGTCAGATGCCGTTGGCCAATCGATATTCAATGCGTCGTCCAGTTTTTCCCAGGTGTTTTCACCAACGTATTGGCCGATGGTATCCTGCCAATATGCGGCCATTTCGGCATCGGTCCAATTGCCAGTGTTTTTAGCGGTTAAAATCTGTTTAACCAAGTCATCAATTTGTGGTTGGTATTTTGATTCAATCTGGGATAATTTTGATGAACAGAAACAGCGATTGTATGCCGTGTCATCGCGAACACAGTACGAATTCATACATTCGCTGTAATCGGCCAAGCATCGGTTGGATGAAACGTATGTCGATCCCGCGGTTGTTGAATTTATTGTGCCGGTTGTTGTTGTGTTTTGTGTGCGGCCGGTTCGTGCAATAACACCGCGTGGCGATACACGACGGGTCGAATTGTTTGTTGGGGTGTATGGAATGTTTGCAGCACGCGCAGATGTGTTGCTGTTTGTAAATGTGGATGCTGTTGTCATTGGCGCAGATGTGTTGATGCGGCCACTGCGTGCAACAACGCGACGGACATTTGTATTTGGTAGTGGTTCGGTGCGAACGACGGCATTAATAGGGCTGGTGCTTTGGTCGTTGGCATTGCCCGGGTTTAATGTTGAACGCATTTGATTGTTCAAATAAGGGTACATATAGTTATATGTGTATCCAGATGTTGGTGTGTTCGTGACGCGTGCCGCGCGCGAAACAACCGCCCGAGCATCCACAGAGCAGGGCAGTATTACAAATACAACCGGTAATATTTTGAATAAACCTTTCATTCCAATTAAAATTGTAAAACAAACACAGAGCATCGCACAAGATATTTTTTTAGAAATGGACTTGCAATCAACAAAATATATGTTATACTCAACCACAGTTTCGGGGCGTAGCTCAGTCTGGTAGAGTACTTGGTTTGGGACCAAGGTGTCGGAGGTTCGAATCCTCTCGCCCCGACCATAAAATTCAAACCACCGCATTTTGTGGTGGTTTTTATTTTGTGTATTGTTATAATGTCTGTGCAAGTAGAGGTGTGTTATGAATTATGTTTTGGTGGCAGACAAGCAAGAGGCGGATAATATCAAAATCCCAAAGGCTTTACAGGATAATGTCAAAATTATTTTGTTGGGGTGGGGTGCAACCGCGACAATTAAAACTTTATCAAAATTGTTGTTAAAGGGCGAATTTAATAAAAACGATAAATTTTTCAATGTTGGGTATGTTGGATCCAATGAATTTCCAATTGGAACGGTTGTTGTTGTTGGTTCGGTCGCGCGTGAGGTTTCATCGCATACCGTTAGGGAACCGTCGGTTAAACTTGATAAACAATCCGATGTTAAATGTTATTCGTCAATCAATTTTGTGGAACAAACAAAGCATACCGGCGTGTTTGATATGGAATTATATACACTGGCGACGTTTTTTCCAAAGATAAGGTCGGTCAAGGTTGTTTCGGATAATTTGAATTATCATGAATATAAACTGGTTTCTATTGAAAAGGCATGGGTTCGGGCCAATGATATTTTGTTCAATATGATTACGGGTGATAAATAAAATTCAAACCGTCGCGGTATGTGGCGGTGTTTTTTTATTTCTTTTTTGGGGACTTGGATAATTTTTCATATATTTTTGTTTTTGGTAAATCGCGAAAGGTTAAATACCAACTTTGCTTGTTTTTATTATTTGTCGCGATGCGTTTTTGCATATCGATATTTGTTTGGGGCAGTGATTCTGTGACCAAATCCCCGGGCATCCAATCCGCCGGTGTTGATACGCCGAACGCATCGTTTGTTTGTAATGCAATTAAAATTCTTAAAATTTCGCCAATGTTTCGACCGGTGGTTTGTGGATAGTATAATATAGTCCTGATTATGCCGTGTGGGTCGATTATAAATGTTGCGCGGACTGTTTTTGTATCACTGGTTTGTGAGTGAATCATACCGTATAATTTTGAAATGTGTAAATCCATGTCGGCAATTATGGGAAATGTGATTTTAGTATTTTTATAACCGTTGAAATCAATGTCAGTGTATATAGATTGAATCCATGCTAAATGTGATGGAATTGCACCAACCGACAGGCCGATAAGTTCAGTGTTTAATTTTTTGAAATCTTTATATGCCGATTGAAAAGATAAAAATTCTGTGGTGCAAACCGGCGTGAAATCCATAGGGTGGGAAAATAATACAACCCAATGTCCGGCGAAATCCCACGGAAACCGGATTGGACCATTGGTTGTATGTGTGGTAAATTCGGGGGCCATGTCGCCAATCAATGGCATATGTGGTGGACAAGATTCTGTATCGTCGTGCATATAAAAACCTTTCTTTGATGCAATTAAAAGATAACAAAAATTTGATGCTTTTTATACAGGACGGTTTTCTTTGGCGAATTTTTGGATTTTAGGTTTTTTTGTGGTATAATATCTGTGTGTAAAGTGTGGGGGATTTTATGAAAAAGCAAAAGATATTTGATATTATGCGCTGGGTCGCGTTTGTGCCGATGGCGGCTGTGGCGTGGTATTTAATGATTTTGGCGTTTGTGTTTTTGGCATATTTATTTGGAATGTATTCCAGTAATATTATGACAATTATTTGGGCGGTTGTGTCAACACTGGGGGTTGCGGTTGCGGAATTTTATCTGACCCGGTGGATTGTTCCAATTTACAAGGATAGGGTTGCAATGATTACGGTGATTGTTGCCGTGGTTTGGCATGTGATATTTTTGTATGGGTTAATGCATTTTGCATATTAAGAATTTGGCCGCCCAAATGGGCGGCGTTTGTTTAATCCGTTGACAAGATATTTCTGTTGTGAAAAAATACCAGTGATATGGTTTTAATGAAAGGGGAAGTCATGAAAAAATATTTTGTTTTGACATCTGTATTGGTGTTGGCGGCATGTGGTGGCGGTTCGGGAAGTATATCTGGGTCAACGGGTTCGGTAAATTATGAATTGACGGCGGAACAACGTGCGGCGGCATCCAGTAATCAAAATGTTACAGAAATGTATTCTTTTGTTATTGATGGTGGTAGTAATCCAACGGTTAACCCTAATGCGGCCCGTAGCGCATCTAATAGAAATGGTGTAGCGTTACCGGATGGGGGAACGTTATATGATTTAGAAAATGTTGATTTTAAAACGGCTTCTTTGATATTTAATACGGGTTTGGATAATGGGGCCATGGTTAAATTTAAAACAGATGATAATGGCCAAATTGACGGAATTGAACTGGATAATGTTGTAATGCATGCGGATGTATCGCGCCAGGACACGGGAACGAATTTTATCGGCACGTATACTTGCGGGGAAAGCGAAACCGGTGGTTTAGGTGTGTCGTATAATAGCGAAGGTAAAGCAAATGATTTGGGATTAAGGTATTCTGATTTTGGTGTGGTTAAATGGGGTGACCCGGGTTATGATTACGACAGTGTTAGTTATTTTGCAGGTGGATACGATGTCAGAAAGGTAAGAGATTTGCAAAATATTGGTGGGGTTATAGAATTTTCTGGGGTTGCAAATGGTGATGTTATAATTGGTGATTGGAATGATGTAGATAGTTTGGATTCCAGACATCTGGATACGACGACAAATGCGAATCCTAACGATAGGGTGGCGCGTTTAACTTTCAATAACGGAACCAGTACATTAGAAGCTAAGTTTGATAACTGGTACGATGTAAGTGCTACGATGGATAGTAATGGTAATTTGGCGTCGTTGGATTTTACAAATGGCGATAAAGGGACGTTTGTGTCCAGCACGGCAACAGAACATCATGTGGCGCATGATTTTAAGTGGAACGGACAAGATGCGCATTCTGTTCAAAAGGCGGGTTTTGAAAATACTGAACAACAGGTATTGGATGGTTTTGTTGGTTATTATGGTGATAACAATAATCCGGCCGAGGCTGTTGGTGTGTTAAAGTACGGTGTTATTCCAGAGGGTCATGATGAAAATACTATGCGGTTTGATATGGGATTTGGTGGAACCAGGCAATAAATGGTGGTTGATTTAATTCCGGGACGTTTGTCCCGGAATTTTTTTATATAACGAATTGATTTTTGGGTGGTTTTTTGTATTGTGCCCGGAAATCTGGAAAAAATGCGTTCTGCAACCCGCAAATTGGCGGTTTTTTCGTGAAAATTCCTTGACAATTTTGAATCCGGGGGTTATACTGGGTCTGCTTTCCGTGTAAATAAGGAGAGTAAAAAAACACAGAAAACTGCATCTTTGGCAGATTTATAACCGGTTGCGTGCATCCGGAATAATTCTGAATAGGGTGGTTTTATGTAAACAAAAAGTAAAGTAAAAACAAAGAGATTTTGAATGCCAACAGTAAATCAACTGATTCGGAAACCTCGTAAAAGAAAAGTGGTCAAAAGTACCGCTCCTGATATGATGGAAAGTCCACAAAAACGCGGTGTTTGCACACGTGTGTACACAACAACACCTAAAAAACCTAACTCTGCTCAACGTAAAGTTGCCCGTGTTAAATTGGCAAATGGACGTGAGGTGACTGCATATATTCCTGGCGAAGGACACAATTTGCAGGAACACAGCGTGGTTATGATTCGTGGTGGTCGTGTAAAGGACTTGCCTGGTGTGAAATATCACATTATTCGTGGTGTTTTGGATACCAAGGGTGTCGAATCTAGAAAACAAGGTCGCTCTTTATATGGGGCAAAAGCAAAGAAATAATACATCCATTAATATGGGTGAGTAATCCGGAAACCCGGGTGAAGAAATAAAGGATAAAATATGTCAAGACGTAAAGCTGCAACAAAGCGTGAAATTTTGCCAGATTCCAAATATAACAATCTGGTCGTTGCGAAATGTATCAATGTCGTTATGTGGGACGGTAAAAAAGAAGTTGCCGAAAACATTGTTTATGGTGCATTGGAAAAATTAAAATCAATTGCCAAAGATGGCAAAGATGAATTGGCTACTTTTTTAGAGGCTGTGGATGCATTAAAACCATCTGTCGAGGTTAAAGGTCGTCGTGTTGGTGGTGCAACATACCAGGTTCCAGTCGAGGTTCGCCCAGAACGTCAACAAACATTGGCACTGCGTTGGTTGGTGATGTTTGCGCGTAAACGCGGTGAACGTTCTATGCAGGATCGCTTGTTTGCTGAATTGCGTGATGCTTTGAACGGCACGGGCGCTGCATTCAAGAAAAAGATTGACACACACAAGATGGCAGAGGCGAACAAGGCTTTTGCTCACTTCCGTTGGTAATAAATATAAAGAAAGGGAAAGACAATGTCTGTTGGAAAAACCGCACCTTTGGAAATGTACCGTAATATAGGAATTATGGCACATATTGACGCTGGGAAAACTACAACATCTGAACGTATTTTGTTCTATACCGGTAAGACATACAAAATTGGCGAAGTGCACGATGGTGCCGCCACTATGGACTGGATGGTTCAGGAACAAGAACGTGGTATTACAATTACTTCGGCCGCGACAACTTGCTTTTGGCGCGATCACCGTATTAATTTGATTGATACACCGGGACACGTGGACTTTACTATGGAAGTAGAACGTTCGTTGCGTGTTTTGGACGGCGCGGTTGCCGTGTTTGAATCTGTGTCTGGTGTGCAACCACAAACAGAAACAGTGTGGCGTCAGGCGGACCGTTATAACGTTCCACGTATTTGCTTTATTAATAAAATGGATCGTATTGGCGGTAATTTCTTCCGCTGTGTTGATATGATTCGTGAACGTTTGGGTGCAAATCCATTGGTTTTGAATTTCCCGATTGGTGCTGAATCTGATTTTCGTGGCGTTGTTGATGTTTTGGAAATGAAGGGTTTGGTTTGGGAAGATGAAACTGGTTCCCATCCAATTACAATTGAAATTCCCGAAGAATTAAAGGCAAAAGCCCAAGAATTACATGATCGTTTGATTGAAGAAGCGGTGACGCTGGACGATACAGTCATGGAAGAATATATGGAAGGCAAAGTTCCAGATGTTGCGACAATCAAAAAATTATTGCGTAAAGGTGTGATTGCCCAGAATTTCGTTCCTGTATTGTGTGGAACGGCGTTCAAGAACAAAGGTGTTCAACCATTATTGGATGCGATTGTTGATTATTTGCCGTCTCCGTTGGATGTTCCTGCTATTAAAGGGACCAAGATGGACGGTGAAACACCTGCGGAACGTCACCCAAGTGTTAAAGAACCATTTAGTGCTTTGGCGTTCAAGGTTGCAAATGACCCATTTGTTGGTAATTTGATGTTTATCCGTATTTATTCTGGTAAATTGCAATCTGGATCATACATTTATAATTCCAACCGTGATAAACGCGAACGTGTTGGTCGTATGTTGTTGATGCACGCGAATACCCGTGAAGAAATCAAAGAGGCATCGGCCGGTGATATCGTGACTTTGGTTGGTATGAAGGAAACAATTACCGGTGATACATTGTGTGACGAGGCAAATCCAATTATTTTGGAATCTATTCATGTCCCAGAACCGGTTATTTCTATTGCGGTTGAACCAAAGACCAAGGCTGACATTGAAAAAATGTCGTTGGGATTGCAAGCGTTGGCCAAGGAAGATCCTTCGTTCCGCGTATCTGTTGACGAAGAATCTGGTCAAACAATTTTGGCTGGTGTTGGTGAATTGCATTTGGAAATTTTGGTTGACAGATTATTGCGCGAATTCAAGGTTGATGTTAATGTTGGTGAACCACGTATCGCGTATCGTGAAAC
>CADCAA010000012.1 GCA_902799285.1 uncultured Pseudomonadota bacterium | reverse complement strand
AATAATAAAAAGTTTGATTCATTTTGGTGGAAACGTTTGGGAATCCGCCTTGGATATGCCAGTTATTCGCCAATTAAAAACAAAATGAATTCCAGAATAAACAGTTATATCGGTGACGAAGGTATTGAAATAGACGATAATTTGAAATTAAACAATGTCGATATGGATGCAAAGCATATGGGCGCATTTGTTGACTTTTACCCGTTCGGTGATACTTGGTTTTTAGGCGGGTGGCGCATATCTGGCGGTTATATGACCGGTAAATTGGATTTGAATGCGGATATTCGTGGTACACGTGAAATTGGCCGTATCGACTTTGAATTGGGTGGACGTAAATATTCATACGATGGAACCCAAATGCATGGCAAGGCAACATTGGATTGGAAATACAGTGGCCCATACCTTGGGACCGGATTTGATTTGGGACTGTTCTATGGGTTCAAGATTTATATGGATGCCGGCGTCGTATTTACTGACAATCACGCCAAAATTGACCTGATTGTGCCATTGGATGGCTTGTCCGATATCACAGATAATCCAAATGTGCCCCAGGCTATCACCGGCGCGGTTTTGGATGAATTTAATACGGCCAAGGCGGCTGCACTGGCCGATGCCCAACACGAATTGGACAAGGTTGATTATTATCCAATCGTGAAACTTGGATTTATGTATCGATTCTAAAAGTAAAATCGGGGTGCTTTTTGCCCTGATTTTTTTAGTGTGACGAATCGTATAACGCAACAAAAACGATTCGTCACCGTATAAAATGATTTTATATAAAGAAATATCGGAAAATTTTGCAAAAAATTTTTTGGCTGATTTCTGCGCTTTTTACTGCTTTTTATAATAAATCAAAAAAACTTTCCAAAAATTACTTGACATTTTGACATTTCAACCACATAATAAGCGGGCTTTCAAGTTGAGACAAAATTTCCCAACCTATGAAATTTCGCGATAACCGGAACGAAATAGCAATAAATTCCGTGGAAAATCGCAACATTGTGAATAAAAGCAGCTCATCAAATATGATTTTTGATGCGAATCAAAAATCGTTCAAGAAGAGATATGCAGACAGTTGAATTTGGAATTATCCAAACTTTGACATTAGTCAGTGCATATCCTAGACAGGTAGTAGGTTTACATATTAAACCTCGTTAAAACTTGTCTTGCGAATATTATATATGTAAAGACGAACTGAAATTAAAAGTCAGCTTTGTTTATATATGCACGGGACTTAAACCACAAGTTTTATTTAGAACTTGAGAGTTTGATCCTGGCTCAGAACGAACGCTGGCGGCAGGTCTTAGGCATGCAAGTCGAACGAGCGAAGCAGGGCTTGCCCTGTGGAACGAGTGGCGCACGAGTGAGTAACGCGTGGGAAACTGCCCACCACTGGGGAATAACGTTTGGAAACGAACGCTAATACCGCATACGCCGGAAACGGGAAAGATTTATCGGTGGTGGATGTGCCCGCGTTGGATTAGCTTGTTGGTGGGGTAATGGCCTACCAAGGCGATGATCCATAGCTGGTCTGAGAGGACGATCAGCCACGCTGGAACTGAGACACGGTCCAGACTCCTACGGGAGGCAGCAGCTAAGAATATTGGGCAATGGAGGAAACTCTGACCCAGCCATGCCGCGTGAATGAAGAAGGCCTTCGGGTTGTAAAGTTCTTTTAATCGTGAAGATGATGACAGTAGCGATAGAAAAAGCACCGGCTAACTTCGTGCCAGCAGCCGCGGTAATACGAAGGGTGCAAGCGTTGTTCGGATTTACTGGGCGTAAAGCGTCCGTAGGTGGTTTGTTAAGTCAGGGGTGAAATCCCAGGGCCCAACCCTGGAACTGCCTTTGATACTGGCAAGCTGGAGCGCGATAGAGGAAGATGGAATATCTGGTGTAGGGGTGAAATCCGTAGATATCAGATAGAACACCAATGGCGAAGGCAGTCTTCTGGATCGTTGCTGACACTGAGGGACGAAAGCGTGGGTAGCAAACAGAATTAGATACTCTGGTAGTCCACGCCCTAAACGATGCCTGCTTGTTGTTGGTTTCCTTCGGGGAATCAGTGACGAAGCTAACGCGTTAAGCAGGTCGCCTGGGGACTACGATCGCAAGATTAAAACTTAAAGGAATTGACGGGGACCCGCACAAGCGGTGGAGTATGTTGTTTAATTCGATGCTACGCGAGAAACCTTACCGACCCTTGACATCTTGGTCGCGACTTCCAGAGATGGTTGTCTTCAATTCGGTTGGACCAAAGACAGATGCTGCATGGCTGTCGTCAGCTCGTGTCGTGAGATGTTAGGTTAAGTCCTGCAACGAGCGCAACCCACGCCCTATGTTGCCAGCGGGTAATGCCGGGAACTCTTAGGGGACTGCCCGCGTCAAGCGGGAGGAAGGTGTGGATGACGTCAAGTCATCATGGTTCTTACGGGTCGGGCTACAAACGTACTACAATGGTGGCAACAATGGGTCGCAATGCTGCAAGGCAAAGCCAATCCTTAAAAGCCGTCTCAGTTCGGATTGTCCTCTGCAACTCGAGGGCATGAAGCTGGAATCGCTAGTAATCGCTGATCAGAATGCAGCGGTGAATACGTTCCCGGGTCTTGTACACACCGCCTGTCAAACCATGAGAGTCGATTTCACCCAAAGTCGGTAGTTTAACGCAAGAGGACGCCGCCTACGGTGGAATTGGTGATTGGGGTTAAGTCATAACAAGGTAGCAGTACCGGAAGGTGCGGCTGGATCACCTCCTTTATAGAGAATACCGTTTTCACGAAAACGGTCAACCCAAATGCGACTGTCTGAATATCTCTTTTTGATGAATTCTGGTATCAGCAGAACTAATGGCTTGAAATCAGAATATGATAATGGGTCAGTAGTTCAGTTGGTTAGAATGTCGCTCTGATACAGCGAAGGTCGAAGATTCGAGTTCTTCCTGACCCACCACGAATTTTCGTTATTGCGCGTATGACGCACAATTAAGAAAATTCAGTGTCCCGCCGTAGCCTTGGCGTAGGCGGACCAGTCCAAAAATATTTGATGAGGTTAGAATCAAAAATGAAAAATCATTTTTGATTCCAAATATTCCAATGAATATCCAATGGAATCTGCTTTTATAGCAATACATTGTTAATCGGTTTTTATGTCATCGTCAACGCATTTGTTCGCGCAAGCGATTGCGACGGAGCGAAGCGTAGACGAATGTACATCGTAATCTCAAAAAATATCTTTCTAACGAGTAATCACAACTTTTGTGATAATTCAATAAAGATAGCAAGAATCAACTAAGCTTAAAATAACTCATTCAAGTGTTCTTTGCTTACGTTTGAAGACTTTCTCTTCAAGCATAAGATAAAAAGTAACAAAGGGTGTTTAGTGGATGCCTTGGCAATCAGAGGCGATGAAGGACGTGAAAGACTGCGATAAGTCCGGGTGAGGCGTCAATATCCTTTGACCCCGGAATTTCCGAATGGGGAAACCCAATACCTTGTGTATTATCTTTGACTGAATACATAGGTCAAAGAAGCAAACGCGGAGAAGTGAAACATCTCAGTACCCGCAGGAAAAGAAAGCAACAGCGATTCCCTTAGTAGTGGCGAGCGAACCGGGACCAGCCCAGTGACCGAGATTTTAGTTAGCAAAATGTGATGGAAAGCACAACAATAATAGGTGATAGTCCTGTATGCGAAAACTAGAGACTTGGCCCGAGAGTAGAGCCGTACACGTCGAAATGCGGTTTGAACATGGGGGGACCTTCCTCCAAGGCTAAATACTCCTGATTGACCGATAGTGAACAAGTACCGTGAGGGAAAGGCTGAAACTGAATACCTACAAGCTGTCAGAGCCGGTTTTCCGGTGATGGCGTACCTTTTGTATAATGAGCCAACGAGTTATTATTGCATGCAAGCCTAAGCCGTTAGGTGTAAGCGAAGGGAAACCGAGTCTGAATAGGGCGATTTTGAGTATGCAGTAATAGACCCGAAGCGGTGTGATCTAGGTATGAGCAGGCTGAAAGCGGCGTAACAGTCGCTGGAGGGCCGAACCCACTAGTATGGCAACACTAGGGGATGACTTGTGTCTAGGGGTGAAAAGCCAATCGAACACCGTTATAGCTGGTTCTCCGCGAAAACTATAGAGGTAGTGTCTTGCGTGTTCGTTGTTGGGGGTAAAGCACTGAAATGGCTAGGGGGAGTAAAATCTTACCAACCCATATCAAACTCTGAATACCAACAAATTATAGCGCAGGAAACAGTCCATCGGTGCTAAGGTCGGTGGACGAGAGGGCAACAGCCCAGACCGCCAACTAAGGTCCCCAAATAATGATTAAGTGGGAAAGTGAGTCGAGATTCCAAAACAACCAGGATGTTGGCTTGGAAGCAGCCATCGTTTAAAGAAAGCGTAATAGCTCACTGGTCTATTAGAGTTTCGGCAACGAAAATGTAACGGGGCTAAAATCATTTACCGAAGTTGCGGGTGGCACGTTTTGTGTCGCGGTAGCGGAGCATTCTGTAAGCCTGTGAAGCCGAAGGTGCGAGCCACGGTGGAGGTATCAGAAGCGCGAATGTTGGCATGAGTAGCAGCTAATCAAGGTGAGAAACCTTGACGCCGTAAGAGCAAGGGTTCCTATCCAATGTTAATCAGGGTAGGGTGAGTCGACCCCTAAGGCGAGGCCGAAAGGCGTAGTCGATGGGAACACGGTTAATATTCCGTGACCTGCTGGTGAGTGACGAATTGCGTATATTGTTTGACCTTATCGGATTGGTCAGGCAGTGAAGTAGTTCCAGGAAATAGCCCCAGCGTATAGATCGTACCCAGAACCAACACAGGTGCTCGAGTCGAGTAGACTAAGGCGGTTGAGAGAACTATGTTGAAGGAACTAGGCAAAATGCATCCGTAACTTCGGAATAAGGATGACCTGTTTCAAGGCAACTTTAATCAGGTGACACAAACTAGGTGGGGGCGACTGTTTACTTAAAACCCAGGTCTCTGCTAAATCGTATAAGATGACGTATAGGGACTGACGCCTGCCCAGTGCTGGAAGGTTAAACTGAGGTGTGCAAGCACTGATGTGAAGCCCCAGTAAACGGCGGCCGTAACTCTAACGGTCCTAAGGTAGCGAAATTCCTTGTCGGGTAAGTTCCGACCCGCATGAATGGCGTAACGATCTCCACACTGTCTCCAACATAGACTCAGCGAAATTGAATTCTCGGTGAAAATGCCGGGTACCCGCAGCTAGACGGAAAGACCCTATGAAGCTTTACTGCAGTTTCGTACTGGCACTAGGACTCATTTGCGTAGGATAGGTGGGACGCTTTGAAGGGCGGATTTTGGTTCGCCTGGAGCGGTTGGTGAAATACCACCCTGATGTGTTTTAGTGTCTAACCCGCGTTCTTGAACCAGGGCGGGGGACAGTGCGTGATGGGCAGTTTGACTGGGGTGGTCGCCTCCCAAAGTGTACCGGAGGCGCGCGAAGGTTTGCTCAGGCTGGTCGGAAATCAGCCGGTGAGTGCAATGGCAAAAGCAAGCCTGACTGCAAGGGGGACACCCCGAGCAGAGACGAAAGTCGGTCATAGTGACCCGGTGGCTCCGCATGGAAGGGCCATCGCACACGGATAAAAGCTACTCTAGGGATAACAGGCTGATGCTACCCAAGCGTCCATAGCGACGGTAGTGTTTGGCACCTCGATGTCGACTCATCGCATCCTGGGGCTGGAGCAGGTCCCAAGGGTATGGCTGTTCGCCATTTAAAGCGGTACGTGAGTTGGGTTAATAACGTCGTGAGACAGTTAGGTCCCTATCTACTGTGGGCGTTGGATATTTGAGCGAACTTGACCTTAGTACGAGAGGACCGGGTCGAACGAACCTCTGGTGTACCTGTTGTCGCGCCCGCGGCACTGCAGGGTAGCTATGTCCGGAACAGATAACCGCTGAAAGCATCTAAGCGGGAAGCTGGTCGCAAGATAAGATATCCCCATGAGTTCAGTTCTAGACTAGGACATTGATAGGCTGTGTGTGTAAGCCCTGTGAGGGGTTTAGCTTAACAGTACTAATCGAACCATTGACTTTTTATCTTATCGTTTGTTTTTAACAGACGATATGCTTGAAGAGATTGTTGATAAGTTTACGATGTGCTGGATTTAATTCTGGTGATTATAGAGCGGAAGTCACCCTCTGTTCCATTCCGAACCAGACAGGGAAACTCCGTATCGCCGAAAGGAGAACAAATGTCAGACAATGTGTATTTGTATAATAACAGAATCATGAAAATGAAAGATGTTGATAAAGAATTAAAAAAAATCGGCACATGGCGCGAAAATGACAAAGAAATAATAATAGGTGTGTTGGTATTTTTATTATGCTGTACAGTATTGTATGTCGGTATAAGAAAGTTTCAAAAAAATAATATGACCCTAACAATTGAAATAAAGAAAACACCACAAACCAAACTAGCGAATAATACCACATATTTTTATCTGGAAAAGCAAGGAATTCAAAGATAATAATCAACCGCCCACATGGCGGTTTTTTATCACAAAAAAAATCAAAATAAAAACCCCGCCCGGGGCCTCACTTTCTAAAATTTAATGAAAGCAAGGCGTTTTCTCGGGCGGTGTCGCAACACCCCAACACTTGGGTTAACGGAGTGCTGCCGGCCTTATGACCCCAAACCCTTGATAAAATCATTGGGTTTGCTGCGGTATCAAAAGACATTTATATTATGTACTATTTTTGCGCCCGCGGCCATAGGGACGTTTTCTTTTTTATTGCAATTAGAAAAATGTATTCTATAATCCATACGCGTGCGAGAGAGAACAGACATAAAAAGGTATTTAAGTATGAAAAAAATTATATTGTTCTCGATTGTTTTTGGTTTAATTTCAAACTCGGCTTTTGCTACATATTACAAAACATCAACAAATGCATGTGGCACGGCGAATATGCTGGCCGAATTGGATCGTGCGACCGCTTTGCATCGCGCCGTGGTCACGGAAATTGATTGCGAATATACCGTGCCAACGCGTCCTGCGCCATCGTTCGTTGCGAAACCAAAACCAATGCCACGTCCAATGCCAAAGCCGACACCAAAACATGTTGCACCACAGATTGTCTATGAAACAGTTGTGACCGAAACGGTATGTGAACCAGAACCGGTTATCATCGTTCCAACAATCACGGTAATCACAGAACAAGAATATTGTGATTGCATGACCTGCGGTTGTTAACATAAAATTTGCTAAACATCAAAAAGGCACAATATGCAAAAAACCAAAAATCCAGTATTACACGGAATCAAGGTTTTTGCATATTGTGCCTCTATTATTGCAATTTGTTCTTTTATGGCTGTGTTCGGTGCGCGTGATACACTAAACCGTGCCAAAGGCCGGTTTAGCGACGATACAAAAAAATCCCAACCAATAAAACCCGAACACGGCGTATACACCAACGTCCCAAAAACAAGATAGTTATGACCGGCATTTGCCGGCATTTTTTTATATTTTGCGAATCGAAATCCTCGGCAAAAACGAATCAAAATATACCGGGGAAAAAATTTGAATTTGCACAAAAAAATACTTGCAAAATGGCATTTCGACCTGCATAATTTTTTGGCAAAAATAATCAACATAAAAAGGAGTAACCATGAGTCAAAAATGGGTTTATACTTTCGGTAATGGTGCCGCCGAAGGCCGTGCCGATATGCGCAATTTGCTTGGTGGCAAGGGTGCGAATTTGGCCGAAATGAACTTGGTTGGTTTGCCTGTACCTGCGGGATTCACAGTCACAACCGATGTTTGCACATATTATTATGAAAACGGACAAACATATCCATCCGATTTAATGGACCAGGTCCGTGCCGGCGTTAAACATATCGAAGATATTATGGGCAAAAAATTTGCCGATATGGAAAACCCATTGTTGGTGTCTGTGCGTTCGGGCGCTCGTGTTTCTATGCCGGGTATGATGGATACGGTTTTGAATTTGGGTTTGAACGATGAAACTGTAAAAGCATTGGCCAAGGCTGCGAACAACGAACGTTTTGCATATGATTCTTATCGTCGTTTTATTATGATGTTTTCGGACGTTGTGTTGGGTGCAGATATCAATTTGTTTGAACACAAATTGGAAGAAATGAAAGAGACACGTGGTTACAAAGTCGATACAGAATTGACTGCCGATGATTTGAAAGAATTGGTCGAACAATTCAAACAAATCGGTAACGAAATCGGCAAAGTATTCCCCCAGGATCCATGGGAACAATTGAAATTGGGTATCGGCGCGGTATTTGGTTCATGGATGTCCAAAAAGGCAATTACATATCGTAAATTAAACAATATTCCTGGTGATTGGGGAACCGCTGTGAATGTCCAGGCGATGGTGTTTGGAAATTCTGGTGATGATTCTGCAACTGGTGTGTGTTTCTCTCGTGACCCGGCCACCGGTGAAAATAAATACTATGGTGAATATTTGATTAACGCCCAAGGCGAAGATGTGGTGGCAGGTATTCGCACCCCACAACCAATGAGCCGCGATGATTCCGGCCGTGTGTCCTTAGAGGAAGCAATGCCAAACGTGTATCGTGAATTGTGCGATGTTCGTGAAAAATTGGAAAAGCATTACAAAGATATGCAGGATATGGAATTCACAATCGAACACGGAAAACTTTGGATGCTGCAATGCCGTAATGGTAAACGTACCGCGGCGGCCGCTGTCCGTATGGCGGTTGAAATGGTGAACGAAGGACTTCTCACCAAAGAGGAAGCGATTTTGCGCGTTGGTGCCGATCAATTGAATCACTTGTTGCACCCAATGTTGGACCCCAAGGCGGACAAAAAGGTTATCGCCAACGGTTTGCCGGCATCCCCAGGTGCCGCGGTGGGTATGGCCGTATTTAATGCCGAAGATGCTGAAAAATGGGCATCCGAAGGCAAAAAGGTTATGTTAATCCGTTTGGAAACATCACCCGAGGATATCGCCGGTATGAATGCCGCCCAGGGTGTGATTACCGCACGTGGTGGTATGACATCGCACGCAGCCGTGGTTGCACGTGGTATGGGGACACCATGCGTATCTGGATCAACAGATATCAAAATTGATTATGCGTCCAAAACAATGACATGCGCATGCGGTGTTGTGATTCACGAAGGTGATTGGGTGTCTATCGATGGTGCGCGTGGCGAAATTATCCAGGGCGCCGTTCCAACCGTATCTGCACAATTGACCGGTAATTTCGGAACATTGATGCAATGGGTTGATGAAATCAAAGATTTAACCGTCAAGGCAAACGCCGAAACACCAAAGGATGCAAAACAGGCACGCGACTTTGGCGCCCAAGGTATCGGTTTGGCACGTACAGAACACATGTTCTTTGACCCATCCAGAATCCAAGATATGCGCGAAATGATTTTGGCCGATGACGAGGCGGGTCGTCGTGCGGCATTGGATAAGTTGTTGCCATACCAGAAAGCAGACTTTGTCGAATTGTTCAAGATTATGGATGGTCTGCCGGTCACGGTTCGTTTGATTGACCCACCACTACATGAATTCTTGCCACATACCGATGCCGAAATGCAAGAATTGGCAAATCACATTGGCAAACCATTGGAATTTGTAAAGGCGCGGTCCGAGGCTTTGCGTGAATCCAACCCGATGTTGGGTCATCGTGGTTGCCGTTTGGCGATTACATATCCAGAAATCTGCGAAATGCAAACGCGCGCGATTTTGTCTGCGGCTATCGAATGCAAACGCGCAGGCGTCCGTGTGTTCCCAGAGATTGAGGTTCCATTGGTCGGTTCTAAAAAAGAAGTCGATATCGTTAAAACTGTTATCGATGCAACGGCGGCGGCTTTGTTCGCAGAAATCGGCGACAGTGTCGAATACACCGTTGGTTCCATGATTGAATTGCCACGTGCCGCGGTTTTGGCCGACGAAATTGCAGAAAGTTGCGAATTCTTTGAATTTGGAACAAACGATTTAACACAAACAACATTGGGTATGTCACGTGATGACACAGGCAAGATTTTGGATGAATATCGTGCGCGCGGTGTTTACGTTGCCGACCCATTTGCATCCGTCGATCAATTGGGCGTTGGTCTGTTGATTAAAGACGCGGTTGCCAAGGCACGCAAGACCAAGGGCGACAAAATCCACTTGGGTGTTTGCGGCGAACATGGTGGCGACCCTGCATCAATTGAATTTTTCCACAATTGCGGATTTAATTCAGTATCATGCAGTCCGTTCCGTGTACCAATCGCAAGATTGGCGGCGGCGCAAGCAGCGGTCAAATTCCCCCGCAAAAAATAATTGCGCTGGGAATGCAAATCGAAAAAACTCTCGCATAAATGCGAGAGTTTTTTATTGACCCGCCACATAAAAAACTTTCATAATGAAATCATAGGAAACAAATCTTTTAACCAAAGGGGAAAATTATGAAAAAAATCGTTTTATTTGGATTGGTATGCGTAATGTCTGCATCAACTGCAAATGCGGGTTGGTTTGGCGACTTGTTCAAAAAATCTGCTGAACCACAAACTCTTAGCGAGGCATGCAATACCGACGAAATCACATCAATTTGTCCTGAAATTGCATTGGGCGAAAAAACATTGACCGAATGTTTATCTGAAAACGTAAAATCTTTGTCCAAAAAATGTTCTAAATTTGTGAAAAAATCAATCAAGGAAAACAAAGAATTGGTTTTGGGTGAAACTGATTCTGCAACAACCGTGGCTGGCGAACAAATGAACGCGGCCAAAGAAAATGCAGCCACCGCCAAGAAAAACTTCAAAGAAAAAAAGACTGCAATAAAATCAGAAGCCAAAGCCGCAGGTAAAGAATTAAAATCCGCGGCCAAAGCGGTAAAGGATGATGCGGTTGCCACCGGCAAATCATTGAAAGAAATCGCAAAATAATTCAAACCGCCCAATCGGGCGGTTTTTTCAATGCCAAACCAGACACAGCATCGCTGTGTCATCCTGAACAAAGTGAAGGATCCAGGTAATATAAAGTTGTCGGCTTTGCCGACACTTTTTTACAAATGTGCATTGCTTGTCCCACGAAGCCTCTGGACCCAACGAAAATAAAATTTTCGTGGGTGGGATTGGCGAAGTGGGAAACTCTGAACTTTGAACTCTGAACTTTATTTTTTGCTCTTTACACGATTGAAACAAAAATGCTATAATTACAGTAAGTGAAGGTTTAAACATTAAAAAATGGCTGAAAAATGCCGTTTCTAGGGAGAGCTCTATGACAAACCAAAAAATTACAAATGCGTGCAAAAATGCTGCAGGCACCGTATTTTTATTAATCGGTGGTTTGCTGATGTGGTCGGTTTTTTCCGATATGCGGGCATACGGTGATCCAATTGCACCGGCTGCGACGGCGACGGCAAACCGCACAAATTCTGCACGTGCAACGACGAATTCCCGTGCATCTGCGGCGCGTTCAACGGTGTCGCGTGCAACAACGTCATCCCGTGTAAATAATGCACCGCGCAATATCCGCACCCGCAGCGTCAGTGTCCGCAACACAAACACCGGCACGGTCCAGGATGTTCAGGCTGCAACCCGTTCCGTGGCATCGCGCACAAACAATGCAACAATGCGTGGCGTGGCATCCCGTAATAACAGTCGCGTAATCGCGCGCACGGCAACAACGCCATCACGCGTCAGTATGGTTGGTACCGGAATTCGCGCGTCCAGTGGTTCTGGGGTCACGGTTTCTTATTTGACGAATAAATTGTATACAGGAAATTATTCGAATATCATCGATTCTACAACTGGTCTGATTTCTGCCGATGCGTACAGCACGTGTCTCGAGGGATATTATACCTGTATGGATGAAATTTGTACTGCGCGCAGTGATACCAAGGGTCGTTGTTCTTGTGCCGGCCGTGCCACGAATTTCTTGGCCGCCGAAACCGCATTGGAAAAGGCGAACGAGGAATTAATCAGCCTGTCCGGTCAATTGTCTTTGTTGATTTCGACCAAGGGCAAAGATGTTAGCGAGGCTTTCAAACTGACCGACGCTGAAAAGGTTATGAATTGTGTGTCTTACAAGGATAATGTTCAGTTAGGCGATGAATCTGATGCTGATTGGTATGCCGAACATCCAACATGGAATGGTAATTCCAAACAAACAAGTGGCATTCCATACTATTGCAGCGATAACAGTATTGATGGATTTGACCTGAAAGAAATCAATGGTTCTGGTTCTGATATTTTGGCGTCGTTAAAGGCGTGGGCCGATGCCAAGGATTTGGCAAAACAATATACAACCGATGACACGAACAGTTTGTTGAATCAATATACAACAATCGCGGGTGTCGTAAACGGTTTGTCTGGGATTACGGAAACTGTTGATACATCATCTGCGGCATTGGACGGTTTGGCAAACAAATGGGGCTATGAATTATTTGAATATGCCCATAACAATGTTTGTGGCCGCGTATTGGATTCTTGCTTTAACGGAATATACGAGGCTTGCGGAACCCCGCCATCCGGCACAGATTCTTCTGGCAACAAAATCGGCAAATGCGCAAATGGCGCGTCGTCTTCATGCCCGTATAATTATAACAGCGCGATTTCCGTCACAACATCTGGCGACGGCGCGGGCGAGGTTCAGTTGAACGAACGCGGTTCGACCGGTTCGACAACATCAACATCTGCAACTTGCTTTGGCTATTCGTCCAGCTCTGGCGACCCGTACGCATCTTTGCGTGGGCCGGTGGCTGATGCCCGTCGCAGCATTATGCAAAAATATTTGCTGGATGCGAACGCTGCATGTGATACATACGGCACGGCATTAAAGAATACAGCGCAAAATATTAATTATCAAAAAATTGCGGCCGAACAGGCATTGCGTCAAAAACGTCTGGAATTCTATAACGAAGAACAAGAAACCAACAAGTCTGAGGCAACCGCCGCAATTTCGAACTTTAACGAGTGCATCAGTGAAATCTGGGATTGCTATAACGAAAATGCAAACGAAGAAAATTGGACAACGGCACGCATAAAAACATACTGTGCCCAGGTTGCCAACGTTCCGCATTGTTATGAAACAATGATTTGCAATCCGACACAAATTACAATGGCAATTGTAGACGAGAAGGATACAAATAGTTGTACGTATAACGCGGATGCTGGCACAAATACATGTCGCAATATTGTGACATTGAACGAAATTTTGCACGGTGCGGCCGTTTCGACGACATTTACAACAAATCGTACCGATATGCAAAATATGTTAAGTGGTATCGTCCGTAACGCCAGTTCGGCGGAACTGCGCGAGGCGTGTCTGCGTAAATTTAATCAAAAACAAACAAAAACGCCCGCCCGGGCGTTTTTTAGTTCCCCTCTAGAGAGGGGAGGGTCCGTAGGGCGGGGTGTGGTAGCTAATCTTCTGGCAATAGGATGCTCTTTGCACAAAGTTTTCTACAAAATACTTGACAATTGCCAAAAAAATGTTAATCTTTGCATAAAGTTTTAGACAAAATGTCAAAAACAAAACAAGAACAATAAAGTGTAAAGGTTAAAAAATGGCAAATTTTGCAATCTTTCAAACCGGTGGCAAACAATACCGTGTGCAGGCTGGCGACACAATCAAGGTCGAAAAAATCGTTGCCGATGGCGATGTTGAATTTGATCATGTCTTGATGGTCGGCGATAAAATCGGCAATCCATACGTCGATGGTGCACGTGTTATTGCAACGGTTGTCGAACAAAAACGCGATGACAAGGTTTTGGTTTTCAAGAAAAAACGTCGTCAAAACTATCGTCGCACACGTGGTCATCGTCAATACTTGACGGTATTAAAGATTAAAGAAATCAAGGGCTAAATGTCCCGTTAAAGGAGTGAAAAATGGCACACAAGAAAGCTGGTACCTCTACTTCGAATGGACGCGACTCTGCGGGACGCAGATTGGGCGTTAAAAAATCCGGTGGTGCACGTGTTATTCCTGGGAATATTATTATTCGCCAACGTGGCACTGCGGTCCATCCTGGATTAAATGTTGGTATGGGTAAAGACCACACATTGTTTGCAAAAATCGCAGGTATCGTGAAATTCAAACGTGGTTTGAATGATCGTAAAACTGTTTCGGTTATCCCTGCTGACGAAGCAAAATAATGCGAAATTTATTCAAAAAACCGGCGTTTGCCGGTTTTTTTAATGCCAAACCGGACACAGCATCGCTGTGTCATCCTGAGCGAAGTCGAAGGATCCAGGTCAATTAGAGTGTCAGCAAAGCTGACGGCTTTTTTATTTTTTGCACTTTTATATGCCTTGTGTTTGTGATATAATTAAATGAAATATGAGGAATGTAGTTTTATGCTTTTTGGCGGCGATAATGTTTGCGCCCAATGCCATGGCGGCATTGGATGGTTCGCGCGCAACCGCAAAAAATGATGCGTCCACTGAAAATGCGCGTGCGGCTGCGCCTGTACGCAATGGTACAGTCCGTGCCACAACAAATACTACAACGCGTACTGAAAAAACACCGACACGGTCGACCGATACTGCGCCACGTGTGGCATCACGCACGGCTGATGCTGGTACAGTGTCCAGAGTTGCATCGCGTTCAAAAGAAACACGCAACAACACCATTAAATCGCGCAAACAATCCGAAAGTTTGGACTATACGCCAATAAATGTGGCCACGCGTTTTGCCAATATCGAACGTAATGTGACCGGCCGTGCGGCGGCCAAACCCGTCACTGCGGCTGATGTCAACGCAGCCAAAGAATTATTGGAACAAAACGCAAGCCTGAACAAATCGTGCCAGGAACAGTATAACGAATGTATGGACCAATTTTGCGCGGTTGTCGACAGCAATCAAAAACGATGCAGTTGTTCCGCAAATTTATCTAAATATTCGTCTGTCCAGGATGCAGTCACCAAAGCAAACGACGAATTAAATACCGTTGCGCAACGTATTCGTTATGTCGGTCTGTCTGCGGATGAAATCCGTGCCATTATGACAGAAACCGAGGCCGAAGCCGAACTGAGTGGCAAACGCGACACGTCCGAAACGCGCAATATGTTATCAAAAATCGAGGCTTTAATCAAAGACCCGACTACCCAAACATCGTCCATTGCCGATAATGAATTTGGTTTGGATTTGGAATTGGATTTTTCTGACGACAGTGCCGATATTTTCAGTCTGGATTTCCTGAACAGTGATAATTCCAGTATTTCCAGCAAACGTGGCACTGCGCTGTATAACGCGGCGAAAAAACGTTGCAAAACAATTTTGAATAATTGCGTGGATGTCGGCGCAACATCGACCCAGATTACCGGCAATTACGATTTGGCAATTGATAAAGATTGTATCGCGTATGAACAAGGCCTGAAAAAAATGAACGAAACGCTGCAATCCAATGTGCGCAGCGCGGGCCTGATGCTGCAAAAGGCGCGCCTGGCCGTATTGCAAAACAAAAATCAATACGATGCCAAAGGTTGCATTGGTGCGTTGGAATCCTGTATGACTGATGATATGGTGTGTGGTTCAGATTATTCAAAATGCCTGGATCCGACCAAACGTTATATCGATGAAAATGGCAATGTCGTCCTGGGCCAGGATATTACAAATATCACAGATTTTATGGAAAACTTTAATGCCGCAATTGATTCTGCGAAATTGTCATCGGCAAACACCGTCACAATCAACGAAACAAATTGCAAAGCCACAGACAATCGCGATGGCACATGCATTATCAAACATTTGCTGACCAAAATTGGAACGGGCGCAACCGTCAAAGATGGTGGATTATGTCGTGCCGTGTTGGACAAATGTCAACAGTTCACATACAACGCGTCTGGCGAAACATATAATCCATATAACGATGTTGTGTTGAATTACGTTCAACGCGCAATGGTCAATATTAAATCCGCGCAACAGCAAATTATTGCGGATTATGCATCAACCTGTATGACTGATGTTGCCGCATGTTATAATCAACAGGTGACCCAGGTTAATTCTTGGTCGTCGGTGGCATCTGTATCCAGTATCAAAGGCGTAATGACCGGCGCATGCCGTAATGTTGCATTGACTTGTTCTTATGCGGTATTTGCAAATATGTGCTCAACTGGTGCTGCGAACGCAATGAATTGGGTTATGCATGTTGAAAACCCAACACAATTGGATAATACGCCATCCAATTGCACGCCATGTGACGCAGAACATCAATCAACGTGTATCGAAGGTATTTCCGAAATATTCTATCAATCATTGTTGTGCCCGGATAATTCAACATATACACCGGTTAGTGCATCAAATTCGTGCAGTACGGCAACAATCGCAAACCGCACAATTGGTGGTTGCGTGAATACCCAATGCAGATGTAATGACGGATACAGTGCGTGGAACGGTTCATGCCTGGCAATATGTCCGACCGATAAATACCGCGATGAATACGGCACTTGCAAGGCATGTGACACAGGCGAAACCCCATCTGGTGGCACATCCGGTACATCGGAACACAATACGTGTTCTTAATTCGCCAATAATTTTTCCATAAATGCGTTGTGATTGTCTAATTCATCCTGGTGCGCTGGGAAATTGCGCCGCGGAAAGTTTGCACCAATTTTTGGATGTTTCAAAAAGGCCTGATGTTGTTCGGCGATTGTGTCGTGAATATCCGGCGCGGGCGCAGTATTTTCCAATTCCAAAAACACCTTGGCCAAAATTTCCGCGTCGATTAACGCGCCGTGTGCATCCGCACGCGCGGTCAATGATACACCAAACCATTTCGCCAATGCATCCAAAGTATATGCCTTGGGTCCGAAAACACGGTTGCGCGCAATTACAATTGAATCGCGCTGTTGGTCGCGTGAAATCTGGCGCAATCCTAATTTAGCCAATTCAAAATTCATAAATGGAAAGTCGAAATCAAAACCATTGTGCGCGACAACGGGACTGTCCTGGATAAAGTCTAAAAATTTTGGGGCAATCTCACTCATTTTGGGTTTGTCTTCCAAAAAGGCATTTGAAATTTTATGCACCATATATGTTTCGGGCGGAATAATTTTCCCCTCGGGGTTTATATATTCGTGAAAAGTATTGTCGGTAAGTTTACCATCCACCAATTCTACCGCGCCAATTTCAATGCAACGGTCGCCACGTGTCCATTCAAATCCGGTCGTTTCAATATCAAAACAAATAATGCGTGCCATATTTAACCCTTATAAAAATGTGATTGAGATAGTCAATTTTTTTGTATTATAATAAAGCCGTGAAATTAAATCTAGAAAATCTTAATCCCGAACAATTGCGTGCCGTCCAAAAAACGACGGGCCCGCTTTTGGTGCTGGCGGGTGCCGGAACCGGCAAAACACGGGTGTTGACCGCGCGTATTGGTTATATTTTGTCGCAAAACCTGGCCAATCCATGGCAAATTTTAGCATTGACCTTTACGAACAAGGCGGCAAATGAAATGAAAAATCGCCTGGATATAATGGGCGATGGTGCTTTTTATGCGCGTGACATTTGGTGCGGCACATTTCATTCGATTTGTTTGCGTATTTTGCGTTCGAATTATGCATCCGCCGGATTGCGTCCGGATTTTTTAATCTATGGCGACGACGATCAAAAAGCTGTGATAAAAAAGGTATTGGGTGAATTAAATATCACAACAACGAAAAAGCCCGCTGAATATGTTGAGGATTTTTCCAGGATAAAGGACCGGGGACTGACCCAAAACGCGTCATCTGACCGTGTTTTTAACGCGTATAATGATGAATTGCGGCGACTGGGGGCGGTTGATTTTGGCGATATTATTTTGCTGACATTAAAATTGTTTGATAAAAATCCGGAAATCTTGGCCCGCTATCAAAGGCAATTCAAATACATATTGGTTGATGAATTCCAGGATACCAACGCTGCGCAAATGCAATTATTAACATTTTTAACGCGTGACACTGAACGCCCGAATATATGCTGTGTTGGCGATGATGACCAATCTATATATTCTTGGCGTGGCGCAGAAATCAAAAACATATTGGACTTTGAAAAAAATTTTCCCGGCACTGAAATAATCCGATTGGAAATAAATTACCGCAGTACGGGAAATATCTTGGGCGCAGCAAATTCATTGATACGCCATAACACGGGGCGTTTGGGCAAAGATTTGCGAACGGTAAATGCGAACGATACCGGCGAACGCGTTTATGTATTCACATTGGCGTCTGATTTAGACGAGGCTAAATTCATCGCGGATGCGATTACACGTGACGGACCGATTTATAATAATAAAACGATTTTGATTCGTTCGGGTTCTCTGTCGCGTTTATTCGAAGAAGAATTTGCGCGTCGCCAAATTCCATACCGTTTGATTGGTGCGACAAAGTTTTATGACCGTATGGAAATTCGTGATGCGATTGCGTATATTCGGTTGCTGGTTCATCCATTTGATGATATGTCTTTTTTACGGGTAATTGCAAAGCCACGCCGTGGATTTGGCCCATCTGCAATTGAAAAGTTGCGCGGGTTTGGCCCGAATTTAATGGCGGGATTACGCGCCGCACCATTATCCGGCAAACAGAAAGCCGCGGCCGATGAATTTTTATCTGCATTTAATTTTGATTGGGAAAATATGGCACCACGGGACGCCGCACAAAAATTATTGGATGATTCCGGATATATAAAAATGTGGCAAGAATCCCGCGACCCCGATGCCAACGACAGAATTGGTAATGTCCGCGAATTATTAAACAGTGTGATTGCCAAATACGATTCTCTGCACGATTTCTTGGAACAGGCGGCATTGATGATGACGGACGATAATGACGAACCGGATATGATAAATAATAACGCTGTCAACATTATGACAATACACGCGGCCAAAGGATTGGAATTCGATAATGTATTTTTGCCCGCAGCCGAGGAAGGTATTTTCCCCAATGAAAAATCTATACAGGAAGGATCAATCGAGGAAGAACGCCGACTGGCTTATGTTGCATTAACACGTGCAAAAAAATTTGCGGTAATCACAAACGCTGTGTCACGTTTAATGTACGGCACGCGCCAATATAATGGCCAAAGTCGTTTTATATCTGAACTGGACCCGTCATTTGTTTGTTTTGGCAACAATCAACCTGTGTCGCAACCCAAACCATACCAACACACACATTATACGAAAAAAACATTCGCACGTCCGCGTGAAACACTTGTCGGACGCCAGGCGCGTCACAGTGAATACGGCACCGGTGTCATTATTGAACAAGGAACCGGCATTTTAACAATCGCATTTGGTTCGCGTGGAATTAAAAAGATAGCCAAAGATTTCGTAGAAATTTTATAAAAATTATTTTTTACCACGTACCTGTTTCCACAGATTTTTCGTGCCGCCCCAAAGTTTTTTAACTTCGCCTTGCAATTTGTCGCCCAATCCAGAATCAATTTTTCCACCCCAATTTTCGGCCAAAGATTTGGATTTGTCAGCCATATATATAACTAACAACAGAGTCAAAACCAAAATAACCGCACCGGTAAAACCACTATAACCACCCAATAATGCGCCCGTATTTGGATCGATAATAAACGATAACAAAGATATTGATACGCCAACCGATATTGCCAAACAAATAAAATATAATGCCGCCTGGATAAAACGATTTATTTGCACTTCTAAACTTTCGGTTTTGAATATGCCCAAAAAAGAATTAAATATATCGCCCGCAACACCTTTATATTGTGTTTTTGCGGTTGTTTCTGCGATTGCGGTAAAAGGCAATAATAATAATGCTAAAAACAAATCCGCAATTACGCCCAACGCAAAGAATAAATATTTCCAAATACATTTTAATGATAAATATGTGATGTACAATCCAATCACCGCGGCAAAGAAACTGAACCCGACACTGCCGACAACCCATTTCCAACCGATACCAATTGTTGTCACAAAAAATCCAGACATCTGTGTCGGAATACACAATAAATTTGCGGCAGATTCGGCGGTTATATTTAAACATTCTGGCGTATTTTGTTCGGCATAAATTTTGATAGCCTCGCAAGTATTAGGCAAAGAAATACCGGCAATATGCGTCATCGAATCCCAAATAGTATTTGATATAAATGCGCCAAACGACACAATCGGCATCATAATCATCGCAAATGTTTCCGCAATTCCAATACGCAATATAATCAACCACACAGAAATCCAAATGCCTTTGATGATAATATCTTTTACAACTTTTTTTGCGTCAGCCCCACTGCCAATTAAATTATATGCCTCGAAAGCGACCCAGAAAGCATACGCAATCAACATAAACATTATTGCAAATGAAACCAATGACGAATCCAGTGCCTGGCCAACCTTGGCCATACCGCCCATAAATGCCAAACCTATTTTTGCCTCAATCGGAACATATGCATTTGATACGGTTGTTGCTGTTGGACCAAAATGACTTAATTCTTCGGTAATGCGCGCCGTCACTTCACGTCTATTGTGTTCGGTTGCCCACATACCATAATCGCCAATGATTTGGTCGGGCAGGGCAGACTGCAAACCACCGACCTCGTCGGCGGCGAACACCGGCATCGTAATAAACAATGCGAATATAACAATTAAAATCTTTCGACAAATGTCGCGCAGTTTTATCATTTAATAAACCCATTGTCCTTTAATGTTTTAACCGTTCCATCGAAGATTTTCTTTGGCGCGCGCCAAACCTTTTGTCCCAAATCGTATGTCCATTTACCGATATCAAATTCTTCGCCGGTTGACATATCTGTATCTTCACCATGTGTCAGTGGCAATTTAACCTTGCCCGCCGGTATCAATTTATCGATTTTCGGACTCAGCACGAAATAATATAATAAAAATAATCCAAACATAGTTATCAAAAACGACCAAGTATCCCCCAAGAAATTAAATGCTCCCGGATGTATTGATTCAATAATTTGTTTTTGTTGGTCAAAACACGGTTTGAATAAATCCGCATCAACCAAACCATCGGCGTCTTTGGATTGTGCCTCGCACACGGCAAAAGCATGCATAACGGATTCTGTTTCCGGTGTAATATTTTGTGTGATACTGCAAACATTAACGTTTTCATGTTGTGGTGCCTCGAACAATGGCGGCAAAATGGCGGTATATCCATCAACCGGACCCGGAAACATCGCGTCCGCAGAATAATATAATATCGAAAACAATAACACAATTTTCAGTGTAATTGATAATATAGAAATCGCGGCCTTGATAACAATTTCTAATGATTTTCTGAATAATCCGGACGCCACTTTCCAAACTTTTTCATATGCGGCCGCCGCAATTAAAATTGGCAAGAATATGATAACAAACACAACCTTGAATAGCACAGAAAATATTTGAAAAAATAAATCAAATCCCACAACCAAAAATGCCAACACTAACAACAGACCCGATATCCACGTCAATAAACCGCCACCCATACCCAACCAAGCATAGTTCATTAACGCAAACCCGCCCGCGGCCCCGGCCAACATAATTGAATATAAATTCCCCAGCACGCACATAAACGAACCCGATACGGGCGCCATAGCACCCGATAACTCGGTCGCACCCAAAATTGCATTACAATCTGTGGCCGAATTTATGCCCGTTGCCGCCATAGACAAAGCCGAGCCAATATACAATATCGGTGAAATCAAAATTTCGGATACAACCTTCAAAGATTCCGCGCCGCCGGCACCCAATGCGCCAATTGCCACACCGGCAATAGCGATACGCAAACCCAATTTCCACACCGGATTAAACCAAGTTTTGAAATCAATATCGTTTGCTTTATCAGTATACGACGCATTTTGTTTTGATTTTTCCCACACATATTTTATTGCCGATATAAACATATAAATCGCAAATCCAGCGGCCATCAAAATCCACAAATTTTTAACAATACCTGCCCAAAATATTTCGGATGCCTGGCCCAACATATTCAGCAAATCAACAACATATTTACCCAAAAACATAGTGCCGACATTTTCAACGCCGCCCCGTGCCCCAATTGCCAAAACAAAATTATCAACAGAAGTATATGTCAATGCCGCCCCGCCAATCGATGAAGACAAATACCAAATACCCAACGATAATGCGGCGATTATCATCAAAATTTTCAGTAATATAGAAATCCACCGAAATTTGCCCATGCTTTTTATGCCTTTTTACCTGCAATAGTTTTTACAACATTTTTACCTAAATTGTAAAATCCCTTGGTTGTTGTCATAAACTCATCGCCCAATTTTTTACCTGCCTCGTTTTTATCTGCTGAAACTTCAAACATACCCAAAATCATATTAGTCACTTTTGGTATGTTTTCATAGATAAATGTTAAAACGAATACCAAAACGATAACACTGGTTAAACTTAAATCATCGATGCCGGTTGTATCCAAATCCATTTCAAATATGGTCCCGTCCATAACCGACGCCATCAGTGTTTCAAAATTATTTATTCCGCCATCCGGATCGGCAAAGAACTTTACGATAATAACCAAAATAACGGTATAAGTAATAACGGCTGCGCCCAACGAAATAATTGAACTAATTAAATTTTTAATTTGTTCAACACCAACACCTTTGCCTAAACTTTTTATCCACGATAACCACGAAGGCAAATCCGCGGCCTCTTTGAATGCAGATGTCACCAAAGACAACGGAAAGAAAAACGCAAACATCGCCATCGCAATAATCACATCTGCGAAATAACATAAAAATCTGAAAAACATTTTAAAAAATGCCCAAAACAAATATGCGCCAATCGCAATCAATATCAAATGTTTGAAAAACGCCCCAATACCGAAAAACATCCCCCACGAAAGTCCAGCGTCCATAATAGCCACACCCAATTTCATAAAACCTTGAAATTGTGTAATTGTCACCTTGGCGGTATTGATAATTGCATCACGCAGTTGTGCGCGGAAAATACCTTTTTCATCCTGTATATCCAACGGTTCATATGTCACATGTTCCGCCACCGCCTCGGGCGTCATTTTCACCATGGCGGTTGCATAGGTTTGTGTCACGTATGCCACGGGTTCAAAAGTGACGGTCGTAATAAAACGTGGTAATGCAACCCCCAGCCCCAAAAACGCCAAAACGAATATAGAATTGATAAATACAGGCCGCAAAGATTTTGCAAACCAACCATCCTGAAATCCTGTGGTTAAATTTTTCCACACCGCACCAAAAACATAAAATGCAAATATCACACAGAATAAAACAGTGCATAATGGTACAAACTTTTCATATGCCGCGGCCGCCGCATTTGACACAACCTGGAACAATCGGTCAAACACCGGGCAAGACCAACATTGCGCCGTACTGTTTATAAAAGATTGTCCCAAATCTGTCATTATTTCCCTTTGAATATCTTTTTAACGCCACTGAACGTAGATTTTGCGCCGCCCCACAAATCTTTGGCATTGGTCTTGGTCGATTCAAATAACGCTGTCGCATCTTTGCCAACATATCCGACCAACTTTTCGCGTGTGATTGCAAACATCTTGTTCATCAAGAAAAATGTCAGTATGCACGATAACCACACCATAGAATGTCCGCCAAAACCACTGGCGTTCGCGCCCATATTCGGCAAATTAGAATACGCCACACCCCCAGCCGCCGCAACAAACATAGAATTGTTCCACTGGAATATTGCGCGCACCAATGCCATATTGACACACAATATAAACGCACACGCAATCATGGTAATAACAATTTGTTTTAATCCTTCGATAATTCCTGAAAAAGCCGGCCACAAATCACACCAAGCATCACTTTTTTTTGCGACCCACGCCGCCACATTAAACGGATATAAAATCACAGCCATCCCAAAATTAAATATTGCCTGGATAATCAATAACGCCATAAATACATTGCATCCAATAAATGTTGTAATCAGCAAAATTCCCGTAATGATATTCATAAAACCTTGGCCACTGTTGTGAACCATCAATGTTGCCAACGAAGAAAGCCCGCTGGATAAATATCTGAACCCGCGTTTGATAACCGTATTATTTGCCTGGGATAAAATATGCACAGGTTGGATTAAATAATTGCAAGATTCGCGACTTAACCATCCTTGGTCCAGCAAATCACGCGGACAACTAATTTCGCGACCACCACCAATACCCATACCCGTTGATACATTGATAATTTCAGTTGTATAAATCGAACCAAATTTTAATACAGGATTGATTAAATTTTCCGTAATAAATGTTGGGCGCAATGGTAATAATACAATAACCGCAACCAATGCGCGAATAGATGGTTTGACAATGTTTTCAGCAATTTTCATTCCGCCGACTTTGTCAATGGTATCGCCAGATTTGAAACCGAATGTCGTTGTCCAAAATTTTGGTATATACAGTTTGATTAAATATAACGCGATATAAAACAGTAAAAATCCCCACACCAATAAATAAATAATTCCGTCATGATGTTCGCCAACGAAATACGCATACGTCCCATTTGCCACAAACATAAAAGAATCCAACACGATTGGAACTAACTTTGAAATATCCAAAGAATCAATATCAATCAGCCCCCATCCAGCAAAAGCAATATCTGGCGCAAAAGCCCCAAATATCAAACATAATCCGCACAAAAATCGTTTAATAAATTTCATACTTGATAATTATACCATATTTCAATAAAAATATGTTATAATTAAAATCATGAATTGGCTAAAAAAATTTTGGATAGTATTTGTATCGTTTTTACCGCTTTCCGCTGGCGCATTTTCTGCACTTGCGGTTGGTGGTATTGTGTTTGGCGGCGGAATAATCGGCTATTCCATTTTTCGCAGTGTATCACCGGTAAATTTATCTGATGCGATGAGTTTTTTTTCAACATGTTGGTCATGTAAATTATTTTCAGATATCGTTGCCACAATGTCTGGAATATTGCCAAAAACATATCATTATCTGGGGACTGTAATAATTCCATTTGCGATTGCGTTAACGGCAATATGGTTTGCATGGCAATTATTGTCGACCTATATCGGACCATCGGCCAAGGGATTGACAAACGGTTGGGATATCGGTGGCAAATTTGGAACCCATATTGCCAAGGTTTTATTTGTCATCGCATTATTGGCCGTGCCTTTGCCACGAATGATTTCCAGTATTGTGATTGAACCCATATTTGATGTCGGACTTTCTATGAATTATACAATGTCCGTATCCGACGCGCGTAAAAATTATGCAAATTGTATAATTGCGACGGCCGTTGCCGACAGGCAAAGCATCGATGCGGATAACCAGCAATCATCTATCAACGCGTTTTCACCACGTTTTCGTCATAATTTGACGTGCCAAATTGCCAATGTTCACCAAATGACGGGACTGGGAATGACAATCGGTTGGACTATGTTAAATATGGCGTTTAATAACGATTATATGCATAAACTGGTATTTGATATACCAATCTTTCCGAATTTACCATTGTTATTGACAGGATTATTGATTTTGGGCCTGTATTTGGCGGCATTATTGCCGATACCATTGTATTTCTTGGAAATATTCGTAAAACTATCGATTGACTTAATTTTGCTGCCTTTGACCATGCTCAGTTGGTTGTTTGATGGCTGGAAAATATTTCCGTCCGGCAAGGGTAATATAAAGCAAACAATTGATGATGTTATATCTGGCACATTGGGGTTGGCATTGACGGGAATATTTATCACATTTTCCATTATCGTGCTGACATCTATATTCAGCGATTGGGGTGGTGCATCTGTTATCCAAGAGGCCATAACCCAAAACGATTCGAAACTTTTAATAGACGGCTTGATGGAAACATCAAAAAATACATCATTGATAACAATAATCTTGCTGGGCATCTTTATGACGATGTTTATGGTAATGATTCCGGCCCTGATAAAGTCGTTATTCAGTATAACAATATCGGATGATTATTATAAAACGGCTAAAAATGATATTAAAAAAGTGTGGAATGGCGCGAAAAACTGGTGGCAATCTGCAAAAAAATAAAAATCAAGTGCTTTATTTGCTTGCACCCCCTTTTTTATGTCGTCCGAATCTGGTATACTGTATATCGTGATGAAACAATTTCCGATTCTTTATTGGCCACGCAAAACGACGGATGATGCCGAATATCAATTGTCGCGCAAGGTTATAAACGGGGCGACCGGCACAATGCCGACCGTTATCACAGATAACCTGGATTTGGACGCAATAATGAACGAAAATCCGGACGCGGTGGTATATTACCCGATATTCTGTGGTTCGACCGGTTGGTGGGGCGAATTATTGGGGGCCAGTGCGGTTGTCGTCGATAAATTGATAATTTCCCCTGAATGTCAGTTGATGGTGATTCAATCCGATCAAAATGCAAATTCACATGGTGCGAATCAGTTGTTGGCGGCCGAAATTTACCCAACCAGTGGATTTTTCAAGAAAATGAATTCATCAATTGCGACTGTGGCCGATATGTTGGCAACAGATGCAGGCACAATTTTAGCGCTGTTTTCCGGCCGCAACCAAAGCAAGTTTGTAAACATTTTGGAATCGACCGGCAATTCATATCTTGGGTGCATCGGACGATATTAAAAGAATTTGGCAATATGAACGGCGAAAGCCGATTTTTTTATAAAAATATTGCAAGGATTTCCAAATCTGCCTATTATATTTCCAAAGGATAAAATATGGCAAAAAAAGAAAAATTGGTTGTTTTTGATTTTGATGGAACATTATCTGCATCCGATTCGAATCTGGAATTCGGTCGTTATTGTTTTGCACATTCGATTCGACCATGGATTTTTGCGCCATTGTTTCTGGTTGGCCTGATTATGTATTATTTTAATAAACACAGTCGCATTTCCCGTGAATTGATGCGGTGCTTTCTGACTAAACAGATGGTTAAAAAATTTGCGCCAATTGTTATAAAGCAACATAAATTACGACGATTTGGTTGGGCGGCGGAAATGGTTGCCCACGAACGCGCGTCGGGTAATATTTGCTTGCTGATTTCCGCGGGACCGGATTATTTGGTGCCTGAATTGGTTCGTGATATGAAATTTGACGCGGTAATAACGTCAAAAATGGATAAAGCGCACCCATGGCGTTATAAATTTATGTGCTGGGGGCCGGACAAGGTCACGGCATTAAACACGTGGGCGAAAAAAAATAAAATCATCCCACATGTTGTGCGTGCCTATGGCGACAGCAAATCTGATAAATACATAATGGAATTGGCCGATACAGAGATTTGGATAAACCGCAAAACCGGCCTGCCAAAATAAAGGGGTATAAAATGGCGAATTTGCATTTCTTTTATGGCACCATGGGTGCGGCCAAATCAACCAAACTGATTCAAGACAGGTATAATTTTATTCAAAACGGCACTCGTGTATACGTTATAAAACCCAAAACCGACAGACACCCCGAACCAAAAATCACAACCAGAATTGGGTTGGAATGTCCTGCGGCAATACATGAAAAGTTAAATGTCGACAAATTGCGGGAAATACCAGACTTCGCCATTTCGGCCGTTGTACTCGTGGACGAGGTTCAGTTTTTTTCGGCCCCAGACATAGATGCCTTGGTCACATTGGCGGATACTTATAAACTACGGGTATTTTGTTATGGTTTAATGGTGGATGTGAACGAAAAACTTTTTCCTGCATCAAAACATTTAATAGAGGTTGGTGCAAAATTGCATGAATTACCGGTATCTTGCCAAATGCCTGGATGCCAGAATTTGGCCAATCATCATTTGCGCTATGATTCGAACGGGACGGTAATTCGCAATGGCGACGCGATATGTGTTGATGACGGTCGTGTTAAATATATGTCCGTATGCAGGACGTGTTATGACAAGGCACTTGGACACCACAGATAAAAATCCCGCCCATTTGGGCGGTTTTTGCATTAATTGAACTTTGCGCTTTGAACTTTTGTTTTTATCCTATGGACAAAAACATTAATTTTCCCCAAAGTCCATATCGCGAAGTTTTTCCGCACGTGGCGATATTTTCCCAATCGTTGTCTGAATTTGTTCCAAATCTGTCGTTGTTTGCGCAAAATGCCGTGCCAGATTCCCCGTCCGGTCGCCCAAACGATTCAGGTCAACCAACAACATATCTAATTCGCGCTTAATTTGCGTTGCCACGCGCTTTATTTTGATGTCGGACAAGACTGCACGGATGGTGTTTAATGTCGCCCACAGTGTCGCCGGTGACACAATAAACACCTTTTTGCGCGCAGCATAGTCAATTGTGTTTGGAAATGCGGTATGTAATTCTTCGAATATAGATTCCGATGCGATAAACATCATGGCGCTTTCCGCGGTCACACCTGGAATAATGTATTTTTCGGCAATCGCATCAATATGTTTACGCACGTCCAGTTCGAATTGCTTGCGCGCCATACCGTCGTTTTTATCAACCAAAATGCGATTATAACTTTCCAATGGAAATTTGCTGTCAATAATCATGTCCCCTGGCGGATAGGGCAGGCGGATTATACAGTCAGGTCTGACGCCGGTTGATAAAACACTTTGGAATGCATATGTTTCGGGGGGCATAATGTCGCGAACCAAATCTTCCAGCTGTTTTTCGCCGACCCATTAAAATATCTTTGAAATTGGCGATATCCGAACTGATATTTTTCAATTCCATCGCATTTTGTCACAGGGTCCCCAACCGTTCGGCCAACCGTTCGCGCAGACGGGCGTTATCTTCGCGCAGGGCGGACAAATCAACCGTATTTTTACGAAAAACCAACACCAATAACAAACATACGGCCACGACCATCAGCGCAAAAATATAGGTTGTCATTTGAAAATCCTTTGCTAAAATCCAGATATAAACAGATTATAAAGGATTTTATATATGTTGCAAATGAAACTTTGTGGTGACCCAATATTGCGGACCCAGTGTACGCCGGTTGAAAAAATCGACGATGGACTGTTGCACACATTGGACACAATGGTCGAAATGATGCGCGAACAAAGTGGCGTTGGTCTCGCCGCGCCCCAGGTTGGCATCACACAACGTTTCTTGGTTATGATGACCCCCGACGATGAAAAAATATTCAAAATGATAAATCCGCGCATTTTATCGCACAGTGAAAAAACCGTTGTGATGGAGGAAGGATGCCTGTCCGTTCTGGGTGGTGATAATTTGCCGGTTTATGCAAATGTCACACGTCCTGAATCTGTGGTTGTCGAATGGACGGATGAAAACGGCAAACAATTATCGGCCGAAATGTCGGGCGTGCCCGCACGAATTGTGCAACATGAAACAGATCACCTGGACGGCAAATTGTTCATTGATTATCTATCTGGCGCGCGTCGCGAAATGGTTATGCGCAAGGTGCGGAGGCATAAAAAATGAAACTGATTTTAATGGGGACAAATGAATTTGTTGTTCCTGTATTTGAATCTTTGCGCCAGAAAAACGATATTTTATCGGTCTTTACGCGCGCACCAAAACCCACGGGGCGTAAACAAATTTTAACAAAATCGCCGGTGCAAACCTGGGCTGAATCGCACAAAATTCCGGTGCACAATTCAATCAAAGAATTTGAAAACAATGGTGCAGATTTTGTCGTCGTGATGTCATACGGCGTAATTTTACCCGATGATGTTTTGGCACGTGGCAATTTTATCAATATTCACCCAAGCGATTTGCCAAAATATCGTGGCCCATCACCAATCCGCAGTGCGTTAAAAAACGGCGATGAAAAATCTGCGGTCTGTTTAATGCGTATGGTTTCCGAATGTGATGCAGGCGATATTTATATGCGTCGTGAATTTGATGTTGATATAAACGACACAAATGAAATTGTGGAAAACAGGGTCGGCAAAATCGCAATCGATATGTTGGACGAATTTTTGGCGAATACCGAACAATATACACCAATGCCCCAGGTTGGTACGCCGATTATATCGCATAAATTTTCGGGTACCGATGAAATAATCGATTGGAAAAAATCGCCAATTGAAATTCATAACCTGGTACGCAGCCTGGGCGCGGGCCGCACAAAAATAAACGGCGTGGATGTTAAAATTTTGAAAACAGAAATCAATAACAACGAATTAAAAATTTTACAAATTCAACCCGCCGGCAAAAAACCGATGGATTGGAAAAGTTTTACAAACGGCTTGCACGGTGCAGAAATAAAATATGGGGAATAAAAAATTTTTATGCGAGAGAGAAAAGCATAAAAGGAAACGAAATGGATAAACGGGATTTTGGTAAAACGGCAACATGTGGTGTAAATGGCGAATCTGTGATTGTATCAAAGTATAATTTCAAATGCCCATGCCTGAATTGTGCGGACTGTAAAACGGACGATTCTAAATGCCAATGGAAATATGTGTTGCAAACAAATCCGTGCACCGATGATGATATCCAGGCGGTTGTGTGTCAAAACTGTATCGCCGCAACCCGCGCACACGAAGGCCAACAACAAAGATAAAACAATGACACGATACAAAGTTGAACTTGAATACGACGGAACAAATTTAATAGGGTGGCAGGAAAACCTGGACGGTCCATCTGTGCAATCAATCATGATGGATGCGATTGAAAAATTTGCCGGTACACGTCCAACCGTATTTGGCGCGGGGCGCACAGACGCAGGTGTGCATGCCGTATCAATGACCGCACATTTTGATTTGGACAAAGATTTTGATGCCGAAGTGGTAAAACGCGCATTGAATTTTTCCCTGATGGATGAACCTGTGTCTGTATTAAGTTGCGAACGCGTTGACGATGATTTCAGTGCGCGTTTTTCATGTGTCGCGCGTCATTATAAATATGTTGTTTTGAATCGTGCGGCCAAACCAGTGTTGGAAAAAAATCGTGTTTATTGGGTGCCACAAAAATTAAATGTTGATGCAATGCGTGATGCTGCAAAAAAATTATTGGGCAATCATGATTTTACTTCGTTCCGTGCGTCCCAGTGCCAGGCGAAAAGTCCAATCAAAACATTGGATAAATTGGATATAACTGTGGACGGCGATAAAATTATTTTTGAATTATCTGCGCGTTCATTTTTGCATCATATGGTGCGAAACATTGTGGGTACTTTGATTGAAATCGGCCTGGGCAAACCATATGATATTGATGAAATATTAAATGCACGCGATCGTCGTGTGGCCGGCCCAACCGCACCGGCGTCCGGTTTATATTTTATTCGTGCGGATTATTCCACCAACGATTAATCGGTGTGTGTTTAATTTTTCCTGATTCATAAATCACAAACCCGCCATGCAAAATTTTGTGATTGCATAGTGGCGCGGATATATCAAAATACGACACAATAAAATCTGTGCTATCATCACGACAAATTTTCGCAAAATGTTTTGCAATGGATTTGAATTTCTGAATATATGCGACCGTGAATTTTTTTGATTTATAAATACAGACACCATCATCGCATTTATGACGAATATTGGTGTCGGCGGGTGGTTCGCCATTTAATTTTCGAAATGCATTAAAAGCAAAATAATGATTTGATGCACGTGCTTTGTTAAATTCTAACTTGCCATCATATACCATACCAATCAATTCGTGGTCGCCAGTCACATAAAATACCGGCCGCGATTGTGTTGCAACAATAAAAATTCCAACAATTGCACACAGCACGCACAAAACATAATTCATACGACGATAAATCCAACGCGTTGAATCGCGCATCGGCCGCACAAAAATCAAACATATCAATCCAATAATAAAAAACATAAACGCGACATCCGGAATGTGCGGCATATAAATATTAGACATCGGCATTTCTGCAATCTGTTGCGCAATATTTAACGCCATATCATAAATGCGTGTCGCCCAATACAGAAACAGATGCCCGCCAAACATTGCGCAAATCGTGCCGATGATAACCAATGGCATAATGGCAAAAGAAAATATCGGCAACAAAACTAAATTTCCAATCAAACTGTATAACGGCACAGAACTGAAATGCGTCGCGATAAACGGCAAAGTAAATACAGTTGCCACAACCGATGTCATGGCTGCAACATACAGCCAAACTTTCACTTTTGCATACCATGGCGCATCGGATGTATCAAATTTTTTATCACCAAAAAACCAAACAAGTCCAAATATCGCGGCAAAAGATAATTGAAATCCGCTTTGCGTTATAAAATGCGGATTTACAAAAAACAAAATTAAAAATGCAATACAAATATTTCGCATTGATATTGCATTACGTCCAAACAGCAGGGCTAAAAACAAAAGCGAAGTCATCAAAAACGCGCGCCATGTTGCAATTCCAAAACCAGACACACAAACATACCCGAACAATAAAATCCATGCAATAATCGTCGCAATAATTCGTGCTGGTACGCGTTTTGTGATAAATCCGATACTGCGACATATCAAATAGAAAAACGCAAACAACCATCCGCCAATTAGCGTCATATGAAAACCACTAATCGACCAAATGTGCCCAACGCCGGCAGTCGTCCAAATATCTTTATCGATTTTTGGCACGGCATTTTTGTATCCCAACACCAAACCATCGGTTAAAAAAGAATCGGATTTTTCGTGTATGCTATTGCGCATACTGTTTATGCCAATTGTGTTTTTATGATTCAAAATTTCATAATCAGCAATATAACCCGTCGCCGTTAAATTGTTAAAATACGCCCAACGTGCATAATCAAAAGATTCCGGTGCTTCGCACGGTGCGGGCGGAAACAGCGATGCTGTCGCGCGAATTACATCGCCAATTTGTGGAATATTGTCATCTGTGACGGTTAACTTTATATTTGCATCACGCGTCGCATTTAATCGTAAATCGGCCGCCGGAACCGATAATACAACCCGTGTTTTATCATCAGAAATATCAATATCGCGGACATTTGCCACAATTTCAGTATTGCGTAAATCATATTTTAATATTGGGGTTGTGACGATTGTCTGCGTATAAAAAGCGGCATATAAAAATCCGAATAAAAATAATACTGCGCCACGTAATAATAAATTTATTTTGCCAAATAATAAAATAATTGCACACGCGATAAACGCTAAAACGCGGATGCGTAATCATGGGCTCACCCGGCATCATAAAATATAACGCCGCCCCAAATGCCATTAAAAATGGCACCAACAGAAATTTATTTTGAATCTGATGAAATAAAAAATCACGCATATTGAAATTATAGGTGCAAATTCCCAATGCGCAACGAAAAAATAAAATTATTTGCCGAAAATAAAGTCTGGATTTGTTGATATGGAAATAATAGCGTCCATATCGTCATCGACCGACGCATGCTGGCGAATAACCTTGCCACAGACTGTGCATTTATGCGTGATAATAAATTCGCCACCGCGTTGTTCAATCGATATCGGTTCCATCATACCACCACAATCGCTTGCGCGGTCGCCAGGGTTATTATCGACATGGCGTGACCACAGGCATTTTGGACAATGATTGGTGTATCCATTACCACGTACAACTGCGCCACAATGGGCGCAGTTAAAATCTTCAACACATTTTGTAAATTGCTTCATAAATTAAATTCCCAACGCATCACGATACATTTTGGTTAATTCATCAACCTCGTCAATTTCGTCTGGGTCCATTTTACGTAAACGTATCATTTGACGAATATATTTTGGATCGTATCCGGCGGATTTAGCCTCGGAATAAATCTCTTTGATATCGGCCGCGATGTTTGCCGCATCCTCGTTCAACTTTTCAATTCTTTCAATAATAGACATTAATTGTTGGTTATCAAAAGCACCATGATTTGCATTTTTCATGTTTGTTTTCCCCTTGTTTAATTTATAACAATATAATATATTATTATTGATAAAAATCAAGATAAAGAGAGAGTAATGTACAAATACACTAAAATCACGGCATCAATCGGTCCAAAGTCTGAAAGTCACGCTGTTTTAACAAAAATGGTGCGTCGTGGTGCAAATTTATTCCGTATAAATTTCAGTCACGATACCGGCGATACCCAAGGGAAAAAAATCGATACGATTCGTGCCGTCGCACGCGAATTAAAAACACCCGTTGCAGTAATGGTTGATTTACAGGGACCCAAACACAGAATCGGTAATTTCGCGACCGAGGATAAATATAAACTAACGGTCGGCCAAAAATTTACTTTCGACAGTAATGATACCCCCGGCAATTCCGAACGCGTGTATTTGCCGCATCCGGATGTAATTGCATCAATGCATATCGGTGACCGAATTTTGCTGAATGATGGCAAGATTGAAATGCGTGTTGATCGGGTTGAACCGACAAAAATCGTGACAACTGTCACACGCGGAAATGAAATTTGGTCGCGTCGCGGATTTAATTTACCGGATACTTTTGTGTCGGGCGATGTGCTGACGGATAAAGATAAATCGGATTTGGAATATGCAATCACAAAAAATCCTGATTTTGTCGCGGTGTCTTTTGTGCAAAGTGCCGACGATATTGCATATGTTCGTGATTTTATCAACGCGCGCACATCACACAAAATAAAAATAATTGCTAAAATTGAACGTCCGCACGCGGTCCGCGACATTGAAAACATTGTGACCGCGGCCGATGGAATAATGATTGCGCGCGGCGATTTGGCGGTCGAAATGCCGTATGAACAGGTCCCCGCGATTTCGCGTCATATTATCCGCACCTGTCGCCAAATGAATAAGCCCGTGATTATGGCAACACAAATGTTGGCGTCACTGGTCGATTCCGAATTTCCAACCCGCGCAGAAATCAGTGATGTTGCCAATGCGGCATACCTGCGCGCGGATTCATGTATGACAAGTGAAGAAACCACCATAGGTGCAAATCCTGTGAATACAATTGATGTTATGTCGCGCATTTTAACCTATGCAGATATGGATGCGATTGCAAATCCAAACGATTGGTTGCGCATTGAACATATACCCGAAAACAATTGGTCGCGTTCAGTGTGTTCTATGGCGCATTTAAATAACGCATCGGCAATAATTGTGTTCGATAATGATGGTGTCGCCACAACTGAAATTTCTTGTCGTCGGCCCGACATGCCGATTATCGCGGTGTGTAATGATGAAACGGTTGCAAATCATTTGTGTCTGTGTCGCGGTGTGTTCCCGGTATTTGATACGGAAATGTTTGGTCGGCGCGATGGCTTTGCCGCCGCCCGCACATTGAATATAAATATCGGTGCGGTGGTCGTTGTCGACGACGGAAACATCAGCCTGCGCGGATTGAATTAAAAAACAAAAGGTCGAAATTTTTCGACCTTTTTAATTATTTTTGTTTTTCGTTTGCTTTGTTGGCTAATTGAGTCTTGATATCATTATAATCATATAAACATTTAGCAGTATTGGCGGCACCAACCGCGGTCCCAAAAGCACAGGTAATTGCCAATGCCTTCATTACACGTGGATGTGAATCAGATTTTGCTTCAACACAAAAATCAATCGCCAACCCTAACATTCCCAACGTAGTGATAACTAAAAAAACAATATCAATTTTTTTATCTCTTAAATCTTTTCTTGTCGGAACTTTTTTATTATCTGCCATAGTATAAGCCTTTTTCTTTTTTTAATTTTGATATTTCGCGTTTTGTTTTGCAATAATTCTTTACGCCTTTCATACCACCTATACTGCTCACAAAAGCGATAAGACAACACGCGGCAATCGTAAAGAGTTCCAATTGATTTGGCACAGCGTCCTTTTTTGTATCGGTATAAAGGCCTGCGGCGATTATTAACATTATTACAGTTCCAACAGCACCAGTAAAAATAGTTGCCTTTGCGCCATATAAATCTACTTTTTTATCATCTATCAGCAGATTCAAATCGGATTCTGTTGGTTTATCCATAATTTACGCCCCTTTGCAATTATTTTTATCAGCAATCATTATTTATGTCAATATTTTTACTATTGACCGAGCAACGACATTTTTACTAACATTTGTATCATGAAAAAAATAATAAAGTTTTTATTTGTTTTGCCGATATTGCTGGTGTGCAATTTGGCAAATGCGGCGTCATATCGTGCGGCATTGGTTGCCGATATGGATTCTGGTCGCGTGTTGTATTCTGAAAACGCAAATGTTCCAAATTACCCGGCGAGTCTTACCAAGATTATGACGTTATATTTGACATTTAATGCGCTGGAACACGGGCGTTTGCATTTGGATGATTATTTGATTGTATCAAAATCTGCGGCTGCGGCCGAACCTATGAAACTGGGTCTGCCCGCGGGGTCCAAGATTAAGGTCGAAGATGCGATTAAGGCTGTTGCTGTACACAGTGCGAACGACGTTGCACGCGTGCTGGCCGAAAATTTAAAGGGCGGTAAAGAGGGTAATTTTGCATCGCTCATGACCCAGGTTGCAACCGAAATTGGTCTGTCGAATACGAATTTTGAAAATTCATCGGGACTGCCGGACGATGACCATTTATCAACCGCGCGTGACATCGCATTGTTGGCGGTTGCGGTGTATAAACATTTTCCACAATATTGGAAATATTTCGGAATAAAAAGTTGGAATTACAACGGTCAAACATATACAAATGGAAATCGTTTGCTGACCTCGTACGAGGGATGCGACGGTATGAAAACCGGATTTACAAATAAATCAAAATATTCGCTTGTTGCGACGGCGAAACGCGACGGTCACCATTTAATTGCGGTGGTGCTGGGGGCTGATAACAAGGATATCCGTGCCTCTGTCGCAACCAGTTTGTTGAACCGTGGGTTTAAAATGTTGGAAAATGGCACTGCACCGATAATGGTAAATACCCCCGTTGCGGACGCTGCGCCGACACCCGCGCCCGCCAAAACAACAAACACAAAATTATCGTCCGGTGCATCCGGTGTCCAGTTTGGTGCGTTTTCCTCATACGATGCCGCCACGCATCAGGTTAAAAATGTCGAACAATCATTGGGCGTGACGCCGGTAATTGAACGCGCATCGGGCGGATTGTATCGCGTGCGGTTAAATAATATCAGTGAAACTCAGGCGCAAAACCTGCGTAATTCTGCAACCGCCGCCGGTATTGACAGTTATGTTTTTCATTAATACAATGCAATTGTTATGAACCCACAAATTGAAAAATTGATTAAAATGTTTGCGCGATTGCCCCGTGTTGGAAATCGTGCGGCCACGCGCATAGTCCTGTCTTTATTGGCCGATAAAACCGGTCGTGCCACCGCGTTGGCCGAAACTTTGAATACGGTATCATCAACAATTCACCCCTGCCCAATTTGTGGAATTTTAACAGACGGCGATATATGTGAATTTTGTCGTGATACATCGCGCGCAAATGGCACGTTGTGCGTTGTTCGCGATATGTCGGACGTGATTGTTTTCGAAAAATCGTCTGTGTTTCACGGCCGTTATCATATCATTGGTGGTGTACTGTCCGGCATCAGTGGCACAACCCCGGCCGATTTGAATATCGCGGGAATCCAGTCGCGCATAAAAAACGAAAATATACACGAAATTATTTTCGCATTACCAAATACGATTGAGGGTAAAACCACCGCAAACTATATAATGTCGACAATTAACGACGAAAACATAACATACACGGAATTGGCATCTGGTGTGCCATTGGGTGGTGAACTGGATTACATTGACGACGGCACATTGACATTGGCATTCGGGGGGCGTAAAAAGTTATGACGGATAATATTGCATCTTTGCCACCCGTGTCACAAATGATGCGCGATGCTAAAATGACGGCGAAGAAACAGTTTGGCCAAAACTTTCTGTTTGATTTGAATTTAACCGGTCGGATTGCTCGTTCTGTCCCAGATATTGGTAAATATCCCGTGGTGGAGGTTGGACCCGGCCCCGCCGGACTGACGCGTGCATTATTGATGGCGGGCGCAAAACACGTGGTTGCAATTGAAATGGATAGGACCACAGAACCGATTTTATCGCGCGTGATGGCCGCATCAGATGGCCGATTGAACGTGATTTTCGGCGACGCATTAAAGGTTGATTTTTCAAAATTGGGGTTCTGCGAATACTCAATTTGCTCTAATTTACCATACAATGTCGGCACAGAATTATTGATTCAATGGCTGCATAAAATTGCAAATGGCGAAAAAATAAAATCATTAACATTAATGTTTCAGCGCGAAGTGGCCGAACGTATAATCGCGCGCCCCGGCGACGACGCATACGGTCGATTGTCGGTGCTGGTATCATTGGTTGCGGATGCAAAAATTTTATTCAATGTTCCGCGAACTGCATTTACACCTGCGCCCAGGGTCACGTCTGCTGTTGTCCAGATAATTCCAAACGCCGACAAAATCGCACGCATTGGCGACATTGAAAACATTGAAAAATTAACCGCGAAATTATTCGGTATGCGCCGCAAGATGATACGCGGCATAATGCCGGACGTCGATTGGTCATCGTTCGGACTTACCGGCACAGAACGCGCGGAAAACCTGAGTCCAGAAAAATTTGTAAAAAAAACAAAAAAAGTATTGCTATAACTTTCACTGATTTAGTATAGTCAATTTGTATCCAGAGGAGGAGGGAACCCACCATGATATCGATTCAGGTGTTATCATTTTTCGCAATTATTTGTTGTTTAATATATTTTCTGCGCATGGCGAAAATCGGCGCATTGGTGGCGTTTTTATTTGCTGGATTATTGTCCGGCCCATATATGTTGAATTTGTTTGAATTAACCGGCGCGTGGCAAACACTGGGTGATCTGGGCATATTATTTTTGTGGTTCACAATTGGTTTGGAAATAAATTTTTCAAAATTATGGACAATGCGCAACACAATATTCGGCTTTGGCGCGGCCCAGGTTTTATTGGTCGCGGTTGTGCTATTTCCATTTTTATTTGAATTCACGGGCTGGACCGTTATGGGCGCGATAATGGTGGCACTGCTGTTGGCAATGTCATCCACATCCGAAGATTTACAGTTGCTGGGCGATCGCAACCAACTAAATTCAAATATAGGTCGCCAGATTTTCTCGGTATTGTTATTTCAAGATTTGCTTTCGATACCATTATTGGCGATGTTGCCGGTGTTATCGGGTAAATCGTTTAATTTGGGCGCGACATTAATTGATGTTGCTGTGCTGTCATTGATATTGATTGCAGGTGTTGTTGTGGTTGGTCGCTTTGTGCTGAATCCGGTAATGCGCGCGGTGTCCAAAACCAAAAGCAAAGAATTGTTTTTGTTGTTCATAATGTTGAATATAATATTGTGGGCGGTGCTGTTTGATTGGTTTGGATTGCCATCGGGCCTGGGCGGATTTTTGTGCGGTATGTTAATGAGTGAAACAATCTATCGCCACCAAATCACCGCAGAAATCAGTCCGTATACCACATTGTTCCTGGCGATATTCTTTATCGTTTTGGGCATGGGATTAAATTTGGATTTATTATATTCGAAATGGTACGTGGTGCTGATTGGCTTGGCGGGCTTAATGACGTTAAAGTTTTTTGCAATATTTATGACTGCACGTGTGCGCCATAACCCGGCCCCTGAATCCGCATTTATTTCATTACTGCTGGCCCAGGGCGGCGAATTCGGATTACTGATGTTGCAACTGATGCGCAATAATCCTCGCCAATGTAGTCTTACCTACACCCGGAGGACCCCACAGGATGAACGACGACAGATTGCCACTCTCAATCATTTGTCTGAGAATGGCACCTTCACCAACCAGGTGCTTTTGTCCTATGTAGTCGTCCAACGTCCGCGGACGCATCCTTTCTGCTAACGGTAGCATATCCTATTTCCTTAACAATGTCTTGGCGTTCTCCAACGCAGCCTCACTTACACCTTCGCCGCTCAGCAGTTTCGCAATAGCTGTAACGCGTTCGTTTTCGTCGAGTTGGCGAATCTTCGTCTCGGTGCGAACTGCGCTGTCTTCTTTGTACACGCTGTACTGCTGCTCACCTTTAGCTGCAATCTGAGGCAAGTGCGTGATAGCAATAATCTGCCTTCCGGAGGCCATCTGAAGCATGATTTCGCCCATCTTGCTGGCCA
>CADCAA010000011.1:1565-19231 GCA_902799285.1 uncultured Pseudomonadota bacterium | reverse complement strand
CAGGACGTGTGCATCAGCGTGCCGATGGATCTGCGCCGCCGGTTCGGCACACTGAATGTTCGCAACTTTGTTTACCAAACCGACATCAGCTTTTCACCGGAAGGCCGGACGGACGTTTCGTTTGAAGAGATCGCCGAAAAAATCAAGGCATTGTTGGATTCTGGTAAATATATGCCGCACGATATAATGGTATTGGTGCAAAATCGCCACCCATTTGCGAACCCACTGATTACGGAATTAAAAAAACGCGGTGTGCCCGTCGCGGGCAGTGACCGTATAAAACTCCCCACATTTCCGGCAATTCGCGATTTGTTGAATCTGACACGTTTTTGTTTGGATAATTCGGACGACTATTCTTTGTGTTGTGTTTTGAAAAGTCCGCTGTTTCGATATTCCGAACAAAAAATTTAGGAATTATGCAAATTGAAAAACGATGCAACGCGCGCTGCAAGGGTTGCTGATGAAAATGCGCCCGCTGTGCCGGCATTTGATATGTTGCAACAATATGACAACGCGGCCTATACGGATTTACTAAATATTATAACGATGTCAAAAAAAATGGGGCCGTATTCATTTTTTACAAATGTATTGCGCACCGCGAAAAATCGGCAAAAGATGATTGCGGCATTGGGTGAACAAATCATCGACCCATTGGAAGAATTTTTAAGCATTTGCCTGGCATACGAACGAACCCGTACCGGCACATTACATGAATTTTTGAAATGGTTTATCACCGGCGGGGCCGAGGTTCAGCGTGATATGGATGCCGCCACCGGCGTGCGCGTCGTCACCACTCACGGCAGCAAGGGATTAGAGGCACCCGTGGTATTTTTAATCGACACTGTCCGCACGCCAAAGGGCGAAAAAAATATTCCATTACCCGTTGCGCCTGATTTGCATTTCCCATTGCCATGGCTGTGGTACGCTAATGGCAATACGCAAACATCCGCCATCGCTGTGGCATCGGATAAATATCGTGAATCGCAAATCGCGGAATACTATCGATTACTGTATGTTGCGATGACGCGCGCACGTGATGAATTATATATATACGGATATACACCGGATAAAAATGCAAACGAATTATCGTGGCATGCAAACCTGTGGCGCGTATTCAGTCAAAAATACAAAACCCCCGACACGGCGGAATACATAGGGGTTTCACATGAATAATAAAATACACAATCTTGTATCGGATGCTGAATCCAAAAAGTATGCGACGGATGCGGGCCGCATAATGCACGCAAAATTGCAATCTGTGCGCCTGGGGCCAACACCCGCGGGCGATGCAGATTTAATCGAAAAAATTATGTCAGCGGGCGACGAATTAAAATCTTTTTTCGGCCCGGATTCAAAATCAGAGGTTCCAATCGCCGGCTTTGTAAATGGCCGATTCATCAGTCGTCGCATCGACCGGCTGGCTGTCGATGATGCGCACAAAACCATCCGTATTTTGGATTATAAAACGGACACAGACGCGCAAAAATTCCGCGAAAAATATGTCGCGCAAATCCACGAATATGTGGCACTGATGAAACAAATTTATCCAGAATATAATGTCCACGGCTATATTTTATGGCTGCATAATTGGCAACTGGAATCCATATAAAAGACTTGAAATTCTGGCGCATATACCGCTATAATTCGGACATGTTAACGAATTTATACATTTCCAACATAGTATTAATTGAAAAACTGAATTTGGAATTCGGTGGCGGATTAAATATTCTAACCGGCGAAACCGGCGCGGGTAAAAGTATTTTAATGGACGCTCTATCATTGGCATTGGGCGCGCGCAGTGATACGGGTTTAATCCGTGCCGGCTGTGATATGGCATCTGTTGTGGCTGAATTTGACGCCGCGCCCGCGACGGTTCGCGATATATTAAATGAAAATGGAATCAATATTGATGGCGATACGGTCGTCCTGCGCCGCACATTGGCATCTGACGGCAAAAGTCGCGCATGGATAAACGACGCGCCCGTGTCGGTCCGCACGTTAAAGGATGTTGGCGACGCATTGGTTGAAATTCACGGCCAATTTGCAAATCATGCATTACTGAATGCTGCAACCCATCGCCCAACATTGGACGCATTTGCCATGAATAATAATCCGGATTTTGTGGCAACGAAAAATGCGACGCGCGATGCATACAACAAATTGCATACAATAGAAACCCGCATTGCCGAATTAAATGATTTGGTCGCGCGTTCGGCGATGGAACGTGAGTTTTTGGAACATAATGTCGCAGAATTAAAATCATTAAAGGTAAGGGTGGGCGAAGAAGACGAACTGGCAACCGCGCGTGCGACAATGATGAATGCCGAAAAAAATGCGGCGATTGTGACAGACGCCGTTAATGCGATGAATCCAAATGGAAATTCATTGGATTCTATGATTTGTAATGTTGCGCATATTTTGGAACGCGTGCATCATGACGGCGAAAATCCATATCAACCACAAATAGACGGCCTGTATGATGCGGCGCAAATGGTGGCGGAAATATCAACGAAAATCGCGCCCGAATCATCGGACATCGGCACAATTGATGAAATCGAAGAACGCCTGTTCGCAATCCGTGCCGCCGCGCGCAAGCATCGCGTCATGGCGGATGAATTGCCGAATAAATTGGTGGAAATGGAAACCGCATTAAATGCGATTGATAATTCGGATGCAGAATTACAAAAATTGCAACGCGAATTGTCCACGGCAAAATCGGAATTTGAAACATGGGCAAAAAAATTAACCGAAATGCGAACGGATGCGGCCGAACAAATGCGTGACGGCATTTTGGCGGAATTGCCGGATTTGAAATTGGGGTCCGCGGACTTTATGGTTGAAATTAAACCGACCGCGCCAAATGCAAACGGTATGGATGATGTTCTGTTTATGATAAAAACAAATCCCGGCACACCATTTGCGCCATTGAATAAATCCGCATCGGGTGGCGAATTGGCGCGATTTATGTTGGCACTGCGCGTGGTTTTAGGTGGCGACGACGCATCGCATACATTTGTATTTGATGAAATCGATACGGGTATCAGTGGCGCAACCGCATCTGCGGTGGGTGCGCGCCTGAACCGATTGGCCAAAAAATCCCAGGCTTTGGTCATAACCCACTCGGCCCAGGTTGCCGGCTTTGCCGACCGCCACTATAAAATTGCAAAGCACAGCGATAACGACACAACCACAACAACCGTGACGGAAATCACCGGCGACGACCGGTTGCACGAAATTGCCCGGATAATCAGTGGCGCCGAAATAACGGACGCATCGTTAAATATGGCGCGCACATTGATTAAATAAATCGGTTGGAGGGTCGCGAATATTCGAAATAAGCGACGCTACTTTATTACGTTAGTAGATTTTTCGCCTCCAACCGCACATTGATTAAATAAACTTGCAAATCCATATGTTTTAAGTTAAAATATAAATCGTATCGACGTGTTGTCGATATGGGGACGAAAAACCTCTTTGAAAACAAACTCCAACAAATTGGTTGGAGGGTCGCGAATATTCGAAATAAGCGACGCTACTTAATTGTTTTCGTAGTTTTTTCGCCTCCAACCGCATTTTATTTGCGGTATTTTTATTTGAAAATCACAGGGGGGGATAAAAATGGCAATAATTTTAATTGATGCGCGCCACTATGGCGAACAGTTGCACCGTGCACGTCGCACAATGCGTATGAATTTACAAGATACCGCGCATATGTTAAACATAACGGCACACGAATTACATCAATACGAAACCGGCCGGCAACCAATGCCACATGATTTGGTTTATGTTTTGATGCAGCGCGGATTGGCGTTGTCCCTGTGCCGCACACACTCGTTGCCCAGGAAATAAAAAACGCCCGTTCGGGCATTTTTTTATAATTCCATTTGAACCTGTTTCGAATTCAAAATATATTCGCGCACATCTGCGACTTTTGTTGCGCGCAACCAATTGGCGACCAAGTGCCGATGACAAAATTTGTCTGGTGTTTCAAAGCATAATAAAACGACATCCTGGCCCATTTTTTGCAAATCATTAACCACCGCAACCGGATTTAATTTATTCAGCACAGTATCAAAATATTTTGTCATATACCATTGTTCAGACAAATGATTATCATGCCATTCGCGCCACCACACATACTTTGGTGCCAACTTTTTATATGTTTTGCCGGTCCAACCGTCGGGCGACCAACCCGAAATTCCAACAGGTGTCAAACCGTTCGCTTCGTATTCAGATGCTTTTGCCCAATATCCAGTATAAATCATAGTTTTATTACTCCATCGTTAAATTCAATTGTTGCGGGGCGTCGGTTTTCACTGCCGCGCGAAATAATGCGACCTGCATCATCGCGCACAATCGCGTATCCGCGCGAAAGGACGCTTTTATAACTCAAACTGTTTAACATTTGCCCCAGGTGCGCCACCGCCTGATTCAGCATACCCATTTTATTCGCCAAAATATTGGGCAGGGCGGTCATCGCATCCATTTTCTGTCGCGCCATATTCATTTTATTTTTAATAATTAAATTCATAGTATTTGCGACATCATCAATTTTTTGTCCCCATTCCATAACGATTTGTTTTGGACTTTTGATGGTTATGTTTTCAACTTTCTGGCGCACACCAACCAAGCGTGTTGCGAATATTGTCCCCAGCCGATGCCCGATATTATCCAAATCTTGAATCAAAGATAATTTTGTTGGCACAACCATTTCTGCGGCACCGGTCGGCGTTGGCGCGCGCACGTCCGCCGCAAAATCAATCAGCATCCAATCCGGCTCGTGCCCAACGCCAGAAATCAAAGGAATCTTGCTCGCTGCCGTGGCACGCACAACAATTTCCTCGGAAAAAGGCAATAAATCTTCCAGCGCACCGCCACCACGCGCAACAATAATAACATCAACATTTTGCATACGATTAAAATATTCGATACCGGCTGCAACCTCGCGCGCGGCGGTCTCACCCTGGACGGTGGCGGGATATAATAATACATGCACCGGGAACCGTTCGCGCAGGCGGTTTTGAATATCTTGGAACGCGGCGCCGGTCGGGCTGGTCACCACGCCAATCGTTTGTGGCAATTTTGGCAACGGCTTTTTTCGCGCATCATCAAACAACCCCTCGGCAGCCAACTTGCGTTTGCGTTCTTCCAGCATTTTCAAAATTGCGCCAACGCCCGCCATTTCAATTGCAGATACAATCAATTGATAATTGCTGCGCGCAGGATACGTTGTAAAACGTCCAGTGATGATAACCTCTAAACCTTCCTCTAATTTGAAACCGACGGGTGTTCCGCGCCAAATAATTGTGTTGATAACCGCCCCAGCATCTTTGATAGACATATAAATATGCCCCGATGTCGCACGTGTAATACCCGACAGTTCGCCACGCACGCGTATAATTGGAAACGCAGTTTCAACAACGGTTTTCAACAAAGCCGACGCGTCGGTCACACTGAAAATCATATCTGGTTTAACAAAAGGCGCGGGTTTTTCCAACATTTTCATTTCCTAATGATGCGTGGTTTGTTGTTTAATCAATTCGGTATACAATGTACCATTTGGACATTTAAAGTTTGTATTTATCGGATGTCCCAAATCATACGGAATATTTTGAATATCGCCCAGGTATAAATACCGCCCATTTTTCTTGTTTTTCAAATAACAAACATCTTTATCAAAACTGTATTTCGGGGAAATGTGATAATATTCCCAATATTTATCACCGCCGGTCAGGTTATAAATTGCATAAGAATTCAATGCGCAAAAACCGCTGGCATAACTAACAGGATTTTCAACGGCGATAAACGCGTCCCGAACATCATCAACCGGCATAACCGCGCGAATAGTTTCAACCAATTCCACCAAAGAATAATGCGAATTGTCATAGCATCCCTCAAAGGCATTCAGTTTTGCCTTTAATCTTTTTGTCGCTAATTTGTATTTTTTTCTGCTCAGCACGGTATAAAATCCTATAACTCTGTCAATGGCCAACGGGGGCGGGGCGCAATCGGTTCCGTCACGATATTTCCCACGCGCCAGTTTTCAATTCCAGCCCACGCAATCATCGCACCATTGTCGGTACATAAATTCATTGGTGGGGCTGCAAAAATCATATTGTGCTGTAATGCCAACTTTTCCATGGCCGCACGTATCGCACTGTTTTTCGCAACGCCACCCGCAACAACCAAAGTTTTTGGTGCGGCCGCAAGCACGGCGTCCGTCTGCAAAGCATGCGTCAATCGATTTATAATGCAATCAACAATTGCCGCCTGGAACGACGCGCAAAAATCATTTATAAATTCATCATCAATCGGTTCGGTATTTTTATCCAGAATCATACGCGCCGCAGTTTTAATCCCACTGAACGAAAAATCGCATCCCGGGCGGTCGCACAACGGTCGCGGGAAATGAAAACGTTTTGGATTACCCGGTTGCGCGCGTTTATCAACAATTGGTCCGCCGGGATAACCCAACCCCAGCATTTTGGATACTTTATCAAAAGCCTCGCCCGCGCTGTCGTCCATAGTTTGCCCGATTAATTCGTATTTGCCAACGCCGCGCACTAATAAAATTTGGCAATGTCCACCCGATGCCAACATCAATAAATATGGAAAGTCAACCGATGCGCCCGCGCCAACACCATTTGCGGCCGATGCAGACAACCGTGGCACCAACGCGTGTCCTTCCAAATGGTTTACGGCAACCAATGGTTTGCCAGTTGATTGTGCAATACCGGTCGCCGCCATCCATCCAACCAAAACACCACCGATTAACCCCGGACCCGCGGTTGCGGCAATAATATCAATATCGCGTATGCTTTTGCCGGCGGCGGTCAAAGTTTGCTGAATCACGGTATCAATCGCCAAAATATGCGCGCGCGCCGCCAATTCAGGCACCACACCACCATATTTTTGATGTTCTGGGATTTGTGAATAAATAATATGCGACAAAACATTTCTGTTTGAATCAACAATTGCAGCCGACGTTTCATCGCACGAAGATTCAATTCCTAAACACAAAACCGCCGCATCCGCACCGGACTTTATATTACTTTTCAATGTTCCCATATCAATGCGGATAAGTTTGTCATCGTTTTCCATAACTTAATTATTTTCCCTTAATTGAATGCCCATATTGCACAGTTTGACCGCATCGCGCACGGCAAATTCCCCAGAATCATTAAAAGTGGACATTTTATCGACACAACTGACAATCAGTTCTGTTTCTTGCGCATTATCTGTTAACATTTTCACCGTGGAAATCTTGCGCTCGATTGAACTTTCTGTCCATTTTTGCAGGTTGCCATCTTCCAGACTTGATGTTTTGTATTGTGTTATAAAAAACAGGGCGACCGCCAACACCAAAACCGCGATACCAATAATCAACTTAAAATTTTTCACAAAAAAACCGCCAATTTTAATCGCAATCGATTTCATATCTCTCTCCCTTTTATTATTCGCAGTCAACCAACCAAACATCATAATCCGGGCTTTGCAGCGGATTTTGACCTGGTTCATTTCTGTTCATCCAGCCACCAAAAATCTGTGTATCATTGGAATCAACAATTTCAACAAACGCGAAATAGTTTTCTGCATCAAAAGGATCGGCTTGCTTGCATGCCCGAACGCCAATATTTAATTTTTCAAAATCAACACTGTGCCCCACAGGAACGCGAACAGTTTGTGTTTTACCGGCGGCCTTGTTCAATACGCGCACAACGGCGGTCGAATGGTCAATATACGCATGCGCGGCCGGCAACAACCCAGGCATACACAACGCGAATACGGTCAAAATTTTTATAACTTTTTTCATATCACTAATTTTACATTCATATTAAATATATGTCAAATTATTAAATTTCAACGAATAAAAAAAGGACCGCAATCTGCGGTCCTAAATGTTTAGCAAAATAAAGATTATTTAGCCGCTTTTTCAGCACTTGCCGCAGCCAAATCTTCAACGATACGTGCCTTTTTGCCGGACAATTTGCGCAAAAAGAACAATTTTGCACGGCGAACACGACCGATACGAACCTTTTCGATTTTTTCAATGGCCGGTGTGTACAATGGGAACTTGCGTTCAACACCAACACCATAAGATTCGCGACGAACTGTAAACGAAGCATTGTTTCCATTACCGCCATCACGGGCAATAACAACACCTTCGAACATTTGAATACGGAATTTATCGCCATCTTTGATTTTCACATGGACCCTGACAGTATCGCCAGCCTTGAAATTAGGGATGACTTTGTTTCCTTTTAATTTTGCGACTTCATTAGCCTCAATTTTTTTCAAGATATTCATTTTTTATTTTCCTTTATTAAATCCGGACGACGTTCTTTTGTAATTTCGTCCGATTGTTGTTTCCGCCACCGTTCGATATTGCCGTGGTGACCGGACAGCAGGACTTCTGGGACTTTATGTCCACGCCATACTGACGGGCGGGTATATAACGGCCATTCCAGCCCCCCGATTTCAAAACTTTCATTTGCGGTGGAATCAACCCCACCACCCAGGACATTATCTAACACACGAACGCAACTGTCAACAAAAACTTGCGCGGCAACCTCGCCACCCGATAATATGTAATCACCAATAGAAACCTCCATTATATCATATTCCTGCAACACGCGTTCGTCGATGCCTTCGTACCGACCACAAATCAGGGTATATACCGCATCCGGGTTGGCCGTAAATTCACGAACTAATTTTTGTGTCAACGGCACGCCACGTGGCGAAAAGTATATGATTTTACCGCGTTTTTTTACTGAATCCAACGCATCGCCTAACGGTTCTGGGCGCATAACCATACCCGCGCCGCCGCCAAATTGTTCGTCATCAACACTGCCATAATTATTAATGGCGAAATCGCGAATGTTTATAACGTCCATTGACCAAATACCTTTGTCCAGTGCGCGTCCAACCACACCGGCACCCAACGTGCCCGGAAACAAATCTGGAAAAATGGTCAATATATTAAAGTGCATTTTTATCCTCGGGCCCGACAGCCGAAACATACGGTGCGGACTATTTCTTGTGCTTGGGCAAAATTTACCAAAGGGCATTTTGCCAACACGGTTCCGTCAACCAGCGTTTCAACCTTGGCAGACGGCAGTTGTTCCTGCAACACCTGAATTGCCGGACATTTTTCTGCATCATAGCATTGAAACGATATCGGTGTCACATCAACATCAACTGTTGTTGTATTTTTTTTATGATTATCATACATTTTTAATATACCTCTATTTTACTATAACGGTTTTGTTGTTAAAATTAATCACGGCGCCCTTAAACGAATACATATTGCCAGAATCTGTTTCAATAATATCGCCGGCACCAAAGTTTTGAAATCCTGTAATGGTGCCAATTTTTTCGCCATCACGCATAACTGCAAATCCGATTAAATCGGCCTGATAATATTCGTCAGGTTCTGTGGCGGGCAGGGCGTCGCGGTCAATAAATAATTCAGTTCCGCGTAAGACTTCGGCCGATGTCCGATCTTCGAACCCTTTTATATGCGCAATAATAACGTCTGAATTCGGCACAACACGCACAAACTTAAAATCATCCGGATTGAACTTTGCACTTTGCACTTTGAACTTTTGAAAATCCCCTGGATTTTCACTATACGTCTGCACGCGCACATCACCACGCACACCCTGCATAGCCACAATTTTCCCAACCAAGATTTTTTTGTTATCGTTCATTTGCCAAATTTGCCTGTTCAATTATAAACAAATATCTGCGATACCGGTCACACGCATTTTTGCGTTCGTTTTCATCCACAATAGGGCACTCGCTCAGTGCATCTGGATGAATTTGAATTATTCCATTGCTTTGCAAAACAACCTTTTGCCACGCGTTAAAACGCGCCTGTTTTTTTGCACAACAATCCCCATCAAAATGACAGTTTATGGCACTCATTGCTTGTCCGTCGTATCTGACCAAAACAAACCGACAAAATAAATGTCGGTTGTTCTGGTTAAATGCATATTATTCAGCAACAGCGTCCGTTGCGGTTTCCACCGGTGCTTCCTCGGCTGGTGCCTCGGCTGCGGCCTTGGCGGCAGCCTCAGCGGCGGCTTTTTCTTCCGCGATTTTCGCTAATTTATCAGCCTTGTCTTTTGCCTTTTGTTGTGTTTTTTCAGATGGCAAATTCTTTTTTGTCTGATTTGGGATTGGTTTAGCGTCTTTCAAACCGGCCTTGACCAAGAATTTATAAACGCGGTCAGATGGCTTTGCACCTTTGGCCAACCAAGCCTTGATCTCTTCAATTTTCAAAACAACGCGCTTTTCATTATCGCGTGCCAACATTGGGTCGTATTTACCAACGACTTCCAACACATTACCGGAATTACGTGCATTGCGTGAATCTGTCACAACAATGTGGTAATAAGGGCGTTTTTTTGCACCATAACGTGCCAATCTGATAACTGTTGCCATAATATGCTCCTTTTATTTAATATTTTTAATCCACAAAGAAAACCGCCATCAAGAGCGAAAACTCGCCGGATGATGTTCCTTGTGCATGCCGCACACAGGGGTATCAATAATGGCAATCTTTGGGATTTGCAGGCGTATTATTATCCATAAACCACAGAAAGTCAAGGAAATATATGCTTTTCAATCCGCCTTTGCCGATAATAATAAATTTATATCTGTAATAAAGAATAATGCTACGGCGCGACACTCCTTAGCATACCTGTTCCGGCTTTGGTGGCCTGCCACACGAAGCACCACAGGCGCGAAGTGTGGTGCGGGCGAAGGGAATCCGAATGTATAAACACACAACGAGTTGCGTTATTAGCAACGAATTGATGTGTGCGTCACAAGGATACCCGATTCAAACAAACCACACTTTAATCTTGGTGCGGGCGAAGGGAATCGAACCCTCGTCTAAAGCTTGGGAAGCTTTCGTGCTGCCATTATACCACGCCCGCAATCGTGTTGAATTCTATATTATACTAAAACAAAAGTCCACAAGTTTTATATCGAATATTTCATAAGCGGTCGTTTTAGAGTGTTTTTTGATTTTTGCCTTGTTCCAGTTGTATCTGGATGGATAATGCTTCTATTTTTCGCGCAATTCCTTTTAATATCTTTGGTTTTGGATTGTTTGTCTGCAACGATTTTAATATTTTGTTTATTTGATTTTCTATAGAAAACAATTTACAGTCGTGTGCAATCATTTTTAATATGTTCAAACGATTTTGTAAGGCAATTTTAGTATTCTTAGTCTTGTCAACACCCTCACAATAATGCATTGATAAATTATTTTGACGACTATCATTCATTTTTTTGTCCCCCTTTTTATCCCAGAACTTATTAAAAATGTTGCAAAACATTGTGTTTGTCGGGCAATAATATGTTTAATAAAAACCGCCAAATGGCGGTTTTATCAATTATTCTCTAACGCGTTCTACAACCTCGTATTCAACCATAAAACGCACTTTACGCATCCTTTGATGGGCGGCCGCACGACCACAGTTGTTATTTTTCTTGGCTTTTCTTTTTGTTTTCCATGGGCCATATTCAACGCTGATATTTATGAATGATTCTGGTGAAATACGGTATTCAGTTATAATCTGATCAGGCGTTAATACATGGTTGCCCAACCCAGACCCCGGAATGCCATTATATGTATCTATGCGTGCTTTATTAGCGTTCGTCATCATTTCCTGCATTGCGGCAACGGCTTCTTCGCGGGTATTCCCAGTTGCAGTCAATTGAATATTGCGCGATTTCTTTTCGATATTCCAAAACACAACATTCCAATCAGCATAATTTATGTCGTTCTTTGGAAAATGCGTTGGACGCTGTCTGATTGAATATATGTCGCATCCAGGCAATTCGCGCACCGGTTTTTCTTGACATTTATGGGTACCACAGGCCATGTTCTCTCCTTTTTTATTTCTTTGTTTTAACTGGAATATTTAATTTTTGATTCGGAAAAATTAAATCTGGATTTTTGATATTGTTTCTGTCGGCAATCACACTGAACAACACGCCGCGCCGCATAAAGTTGCGCGCAATAATCCATAAACAATCGCCGCGCCGCACAGTATAATACGTATCGTCATCACCGGTCATTTTCGGCATAATAAACGTGTACGACAATGTTGCCACAATATTACCATTTGTATCGTGCATCCGCAGGTGCAGGGTGTATTCGCCACCCGGTGTTAAATCGCCAACATCAACACCCAATCCAAAATGTTTATAATCAGATACGCGTGTTGTGCCTAAAAATTCATCATTTAATATTGCAGATATCCGCAACCGCGGCAATCCGTCACCGGTAATAACCAGGCGACCGTCACTCAAATAATCTATTTTATTAATGGACAAATCGCCGTCTTGCAACGATGTTGGCTTTTGTAAAATCCGTGATCCGTTGCCGGTCATCAATAAAGACACGGAATTTTTCGCCCCGGCTTCGGAAATATAAATAAACGCATGATCCGCGGATTTTACCTGGTCATCTGTCCCCATCAGTGATATAGTATAATTCCCGGCCGCCAAAGGACGCGTTGGCGCATAAACAAATTCGCCATTTGCATCGGTCGCAATCGTCGCAACCAACTTTTTATTCATAAATACAGAAACACCCGTATCCCGCCGCCACCGGCCGGCAATAATAATTGTCCCATCATCACCAATCCGCACGATATCAAAAGCCGGGGTTTTAACCTCTGGCCGGACGGTTCGAACCACCGGTTCTGGAATTGATGTTGCGATATTTTTATTGTGGCCAATATGATTAAACAAAACCCAAATTGTCACAAAAACAACAATAAATGCGCATAAAATCGGGAACCAATATTCGCGCAAAACAGATTTTTTATCGGCAGGTTGCCGTGATTTAACCGCCGGCTTTCCAATAACTTTTTTGCGTTCAGCCGGCTTTGCAAATACATTTAATTTTGTAAAAAAATCGCGCGCAAACGAACTGCGGCGCTCTTGCCAATCTTGCTGTTGTGCCACAGCATCATCAATCAAATTATCCGTAGAATTTTTTGTTTTACCCATTTTATTTTGTGTCGCCATAAACCAAAACTCCTTACACAAATAACACGATTAAAAACTTAGCATAAAAATAATATCGCTGTCAAACTTTTTGTGGTATAATACAAAACAAAAGAATAGGGGAAGATATGAAAAAAATTGGCATTATGACAACAGGGGGCGATTGCTCTGGATTAAACAGCGCGATTTATCACATTATCTGTGGCGCGAACAAACGCGGATGGCAAACATACGGCATATTGAATGGAACGGACGGTCTGGTCGCAAAAACACCACAAATTGTGCGCCTGACCCGGGATGTATTGCCACCGGAACAGGCGTATATAGCGGGCAGTATTCTACGCAATGGTAATACGGGCCAGGATAATAATTTCGAACGCGCGGTCCAAACCGGCCGTGTTCAACAATTCACGAACCAATTAAAAAAAGCGCTGGCGGCGACAAAGTTGGATGCGATTATTTTAATCGGCGGCAACGGCAGTCTGTCTTTGGCATGGAAAACCCGTAATATTTATTCTGATATGCAATTGGTGTGTATCCCAAAAACAATTGATATGGATATTCCATTAACCGATCGCACAATTGGATTTGATACGGCGGTGTCGCAATTAACCCGTTTTTGCGATGATTTAATGCTGACGGCACGCAGTCATCATCGTTGGTTTGTTGTGCAATCCATGGGGCGGAAATGCGGAATGTTGGCATTAACGGCGGGCGTTGCGGCGGGCGCATCGGCAATTTTAATCCCGGAAATCAAATTCGATGTCGATAAATTGATAAGGCACATTAAAACCGCCGATACAGATTACGGAATTATAATGGTGTCCGAGGGCATATCGCTACGCGGACATTCGGGCGAACCCGCAACAATGATATCGCGAAAATTAACAGCGGCCGGAATTGCAAACCGTACCGCGTTCCCTGAACATATACAGCGGGCGGGCAACACAACCCCCGACGATCGGATTTTGGCGGCGCGTATGGCGGACGCGGCATTAAATGCAATTGCGAATAATGAAACATATGTTATGACCGCATTGCATGGCGATGATATTGTGACGGTTGGACTGGATGCCGTATCATCAGCCGGTCGACCGGAACGCGACCCGAATATAGATGGTCTGACCATATCAAACGCAACGGTGGACGATGATAACCCATTACTGGTTGCCGCAAATAATATGAATATCTATATCGGCGAAACAAAATAAAAAACGCCCAAGATCGGGCCCCACAAAATTTCTTTTGAAATTTTGTGGGTGATTATCGGGCGTTTTTTATGGTTTGATATATTATGATTATTTCTTTTCAGAAAAATCTGCATCGGTTGTATTGTTGTCATTACCGGATTCAGAATTTCCTGCATTTGCCTGTTGTTCGGCTTGTGCGGCCTTATACACCGCTTCACCTAACTTCATGGCTTTTTCGGTTAATGCATCCGTCTTTTCTTTTAATGATTCAACAGTTGCATTTTCGTTTTTCAATTCAGCGGCCAACGCATCCTTGGCATCTTCGATTGCCTTACGTTCATCGGCACTGATTTTGTCGCCGTGTTCTTTTAATGATTTTTCAATAGAAAACACTGCGGTTTCGCCTTGGTTCTTGGCTTCGACCAATTCGCGTTTCTTTTTATCCGCGTCGGCATTTGCTGCGGCTTCATCAACCATACGTTTGATTTCATCTTCGGATAATCCACCGTCTGATTTAATAGAAATCGCTTGTTCTTTGCCTGTGCCTTTATCTTTTGCAGATACATGCACAATGCCGTTCGCGTCAATATCAAACGAAACTTCGATTTGTGGCATACCGCGTGGCGCAGGTGCAATGCCTTCCAAATTAAATTGACCCAACAATTTGTTGTCTGCGGCCATGTCGCGTTCACCTTGGAATACGCGAATTGTCACAGCTGATTGATTGTCTTCGGCGGTTGAAAAGACTTGTGATTTTTTCGTTGGAATTGTTGTGTTGCGGTCAATTAAACGCGTAAACACACCACCCAATGTTTCAATACCCAATGACAATGGTGTGACATCCAACAACAATACGTCTTTTACATCACCTTTCAAAACACCACCTTGAATTGCGGCACCCATAGCGACCACTTCGTCCGGGTTAACGCCTTTGTGTGGTTCACGGCCAAAGAATTCTTTAACGGTTTCAACAACCTTGGGCATACGTGTTTGACCACCAACCAAAATGACTTCGTTAATGTCAGATTTTTTAAGTCCTGCATCTTTCAAAGCCTTTTCGCATGGTTCAATAGTTTTACGGATTAAATCATCAACCAAAGATTCCAACTTTGCACGGGTCAGTGTAGTATTGAAATGTTTTGGTCCTGTTGCATCTGCGGTCAAGAAAGGCAGGTTGATATCGGCCGTAGTCTTGGACGACAATTCGATTTTTGCCTTTTCTGCGGCTTCTTTCAGTCTTTGCAACGCCAATTTGTCATTGGACAAATCAATACCTGTCTGAGATTTAAATTCGTCAATCAAGTATTTCAAAATACGCGCATCAAAGTCCGATCCACCCAATGCAGTATCACCATTGGTCGACTTAACCTCGAACACGCCATCAACGATTTCCAAAATGGAAACGTCGAATGTTCCACCACCCAAATCGTACACGGCAATCGTGCCATTTTTATCTTTGTCCAAACCATAGGCCAATGCCGCCGCAGTTGGTTCGTTCACAATACGCAAAACATTTAATCCTGCAATACGACCGGCATCCTTGGTTGCCTGACGTTGGGAATCATTAAAGTATGCCGGCACAGTAATAACCGCATCGGTCACTGTTTCGCCCAAATAATTTTCGGCATCTTTCTTTAATTTTGCCAAAATCATAGCAGAAATTTGGGACGGGGCATATTTTTTACCCTCCATTTCGACCCAAGCATCGCCATTATCGCCGGCGACAATTTTGTACGGAACGCGTTTTTGAATTTCCTTTACCGCCGGACTGTCATAACGTAATCCCATCAAACGCTTGATTTCATAAATAGTATTTTCAGGATTTGTGACGGCCTGGTTTTTAGCGGTAATACCAACCAATTGGTCTCCATTTGATGTCAAAGCCACAACCGACGGGGTTGTACGTTGACCTTCTGCATTTTCGATGATTTTTGGATCCTTGCCATCCATAAAAGCCATCGCTGAATTTGTTGTACCTAAATCGATACCTAATACTTTTGCCATATTTTATGCCTCCTTAAAATAATTCGCTGTCCCAAATATAGGTATATAAAAACTGATTTCAAGGGGCCACGGGCACAAAAATTCGGGTATAAAATCCCAAAAAAAACAACCGCCGTATTGGCGGTTGTAATAAACATATCCAAAACACCATTACTTTTTGGCCGGTGCCGCCGCAGGTGCAGCCGCAGCCGCAGGTTTATTATCGGCCTCGTCCGGCATTTTACCGCCGATTGTGACGAACGCCAATTCTGCCTGGTGCAGTCCCAATTCAATACCTTTTGGCAAAACCAAATCGGTTCCGTGGACCACATCGCCAATATTCAAATTTGCCAAATCAACAACGATTTTTTCGGGCATATCGTGAACCAAACCGCGCAGTGCAACCTTACGCACAGCAAAGTTCAACACACCACCCAATTTCAAACCGCGGGAAATTTCCGCATTTGCCAATTCCAATGGAACACTGACCGATACAGGTTCTTTGACATTGATGCGTTTGAAATCGACGTGAATAACACGATCAGACACCGGATGATATTGAATATCCATCAACATGGCGTCCTCGGTTCCTTTTGGTGTTTCGATTTGGAATAATTTTGTGCGCAAAGACGGTTGTTTTAACAACATACCAAAATCGCGTTCAACTAAACTGATGGCAACAGGTTCCTGTTTATTGCCATAGATAACCGCGGGGATATTTTGATTTTTGCGCAGTGAACGTGCGGCCCCCTTGCCAGCAACATTACGAAAATCTGCTTTTAATGTAATAGCCATTTTAATTTCCTTATAGTTAAAGTTTTATGTTTGCGCGACCTCCAAGGGTGTCGTGCGCGGCATATTATGGAATAAAACATCATAAAAAGCAAGAATTTTCTTATTAAATCCGGCGCAAAATCAAAAATCTGGCACGACCGTATTTTTTATCTCGTAAAATTTCCCATTTTGTGGCATCCGGGGTGTATTCTACATTGCTTTCTATTTCCTGAACAACGATGCCATGAAATCCCGCGTCGGCCAATTTATTTATAAAATCCACACCTAAATCCGGTTGTGAATATGGCGGGTCGACAAAAACCAAATTCACTTTATGCGCGTGTTTCCATATACGTGATGCCGCATCTGATTTTTCGATTTTATACCGCGCCCAATCAATATCATGCACGTTTTCTGTGATTGCACGCACAGACACCGCCGACACATCCGTAAATATCACGGTTGAATCACGATATCGGGATAAAACCTCAATCCCCAATGCGCCCGACCCGGCAAAGGCATCCCACGCATTTATTTTTATATACGGTTCCAGCAAAATTCCGGCCAAAGAATTAAATATTGCCCCACGCGCCAAATTCTGTGTCGGCCGTGCGTCGCCCGACAATTTTAACTTGCGCCCGCGGAATTCCCCAGAAATGATTTGTAATTTTGAATCCATGTGTTAAAGTG
>CADCAA010000011.1:0-1498 GCA_902799285.1 uncultured Pseudomonadota bacterium | reverse complement strand
GCATTTGCGCACAACGATGTCCCAGTCGGCGCGGTGATTGTTCACGACGGCAAAATTATCGCCCGCGGCGAAAATATGGTGCAACAGCGTAAAAATCCAACATTGCACGCCGAAATAGTCGCGATAAATCGTGCGTGCAAAAAACTGGGCACTAAATTCTTGGACGATTGTGATATTTACGTATCGCTGGAACCATGTGCCATGTGCGCAACCGCCATTTCGTTTGCCCGCATCCACAATATTTATTTTGCAGCACTGGATGCTAAGGGTGGCGGGATAACCGCAAACGCGCGTATATTTGAAACGGATAAACACCTGTGGAAACCGCGCGTCACACAAATGCCGGAATACGCCGACACGTCCGCCGAATTATTACGGGAATTTTTCAAACAACGCAGGAAAGTAAAGGATAAAAACAATGAATGAACAAGACAGGTTTAAGCAGGTTCAAAAAAAACAACAAACAACAAATAAACCAAACGGCGGCGATGGTATTGCGGTGGTTATAACGATATTATTGTTGCTTGCGATGATCGCGGGGACAAACAAAACAAATCAGGGTATGGAATCGGATACATTAACAACAAAAACAGATGGCACGGCCATGCGTGATACTGTACCGGCCGGGCAAAAAAACACAGTTGCGTTTGACAGCCTGGATATAATAAAAACATATAATTCAAAACAAAAATAAAAAATCGCCCAATCGGGCGGTTTTCTATATTAACGAATGTCCGGTCATATCATCCGGTTGTGGCAAATCCAATATTTTCAGCATCGTCGGCGCAATATCGGCCAGTCCACCATCATGCACGACAATATCGCCCAACCCCACAACAATCAGGTTCACAGGGTTGGTCGTATGCGATGTCAACGGCGCGTTATTTTCGTCATCCCACATCTGTTCACAGTTTCCGTGGTCGGCCGTAATCATCATCGCACCACCTAAATCTAAAACCGCCGGAACCAATCGTGCCAATTGCGAATCCAAACATTCCATGGCACGTATTGCCGCAGATTCATTTCCGGTATGCCCAACCATATCGCCATTGGCATAGTTCAAAATCACAACATCGAAATTGGGCAATTCGGTCAATAATTTATCTGTAATCTCGACCGCTGACATTTCTGGTTTCAAATCAAATGTCGCGACATCGGGTGATGGAATTAAAATTTTCTTTGCGCCCGGCAATTCGTCATTGCTTTCGATATCAAAGAAATATGTCACATGATTGTATTTTTCTGTTTCGGCAATACGCAACTGTGAAAGGCCGTGCGCCGCCAATACCTGACCCAGGGAATTATTATAAATTTCATCGTCTATCAGGGCAGGGCATTTATCATTTAACCCTTCGCCATATTGTGAAAAACATAAAATTTTTGCATCCGTCGCAATCATCGCGCGCACAATTTGTCGCGACCGATCGGACCGATAATTTCCCCAAATAAAACCATCACATGCACGGATTGCCACGTCACCATCAATAACGGTCGGCTT
>CADCAA010000010.1 GCA_902799285.1 uncultured Pseudomonadota bacterium | reverse complement strand
CGTCGAATTCAGTTCGGACAAACTATGTGCATATGTTCCCCCAACCGACGTGCATTTTGACGTACCATACACAACCATATTTTGTGGTGTTTCTTGATTCTGACCGTTTTTCGGGAACATCCCGGTTTGTTCGTCGCCCTCGTACACCACGGCCCATTCGCCGTCCGACAAAGGCTTGAAATTCCCGGTCATATCGTTATAGCACGGCGCGGCCGCAATAACCTCGGTATTATATGTCTGGGTCGATGAACAAGAGTTCCAGTTTCGGTCATATGTAGATGCCGAACCATCGACATATGTTTGCCGCCATGCCTTGTCCCCGCGGAAATACGCATTAAAGTATGTCCATTTGCCGTCCGATTGGGTCCCCTTGGGCTGGGCCCAGCTGGTGCCGTTCAGCAAACGCGCAAAGAAATCGCGTTTGGAATCCTGAATCTGGTACCAATGGGGGGTGCCGTCGGTGCCTTCGACCAGCAGGCACTGGCGATATTCCGCGCACGTTTCATCCGGCCGGGTTTGCTTGCCCGTCGCCAAAGTTTTAATCGATTCGGCCTGAGATATCGTATTGCTGACCACATTATTGACCAAATCGGCGATAACACTTTGCACATAGTTCGTGCGTGTGAAATCGGCATCGACCTTGGCGGTTGTTGCGACGGAAATGCACGCCTGGCCCGCGACGAACGTTGACGGCGTGGTGGCAGATGTGGCGGTCACCTCCATCATCACGGGTTGCGCGGTGTATGCGTTTTCCTTGGCCACGTCCAGCAAATATTCGACATCGGACGTATTGCGGAATGCACAGGTCGCCTGGGCCGGACCATATATCCAGCCATTTTGCGAACTTGCCCCGCTGGCGTCCAGCTCACAATCGCTGGCCGCCAGCGCCGCCGCGATGGCTGCGCCATCGACGACGGGGGCCCCTGTTGTTTTGTTGCGTAGGCGCAGCATCCATTTATTTCCGGAAAGCGCACCAGCCTCTACCGATAACATATATTTTTCGCCGGATTTCGACGGGGCCAAAATTGCCGTGCGTGGTTTCTGGTAATCACTGACACTGCCGGTTAGCAAATTTTTTCCGCATCCGGGGACGTTACCGCTCTGATTCAAGGCGCCCGCCCCAAAACCAAAGACCGCCGAACGGAAGTCCGCGTAGCTGCGAACGGTGCCCGCGCAGAGGCTCGCACAGTCGTCCGCACAAGCGGCCGCCGAACTGGCCGGGCCGTTGAACACCCACGAAGCCGAGGACGGCGACAGGTATTCGCTCATGTTCGCGCCCTTGGCGCCTGTCATTTTACACCAACAGTTCTTTTCACTACTGTTTTCAGTGACGGTTGTGTACGGGTCAATCATATCCGGGTTTGCAGTGGCCCACGTCCCGGCAAAGCCGTTGCATTGGGCGATACCACGGATTACTATGCCGCTGCCGTCGTTATATTGGACCTCCCACTCGTTTTGGCGGTCGGCACTGATACCGGACGCATATGACGCACCATAAACCGTGCCATCGGTGTGTTGTAATGTTTGGGTCGCAACGTCGTCACCACGGAAACGAATCGTTCCGGTCGATTCGGTCACAGAATGGGCGGTGTAAATCGTGTGCATCAGTTCATCGAACGTCGTCGCATTCGCCCCACCAACAAACCCCAAAAACAACACCGCCGCCAACGAGATACGGCCGACACTGCGGTTTGCCAAACCAGACATCGCTGTAGCGCAGCGCAAGCGTGTCATCCTGAGCGAAGTCGAAAGCGAGCCGCCATTGGCGGTAAGCGTGGATCCAGGTTTGGCAAATTTGTCGGCTTTGCCACCCACAAAAACGGCATCGTCGTTTTTGTCATCCTGAACACCAGTGAGGGATCCAGGTAGATTTATGTGGCGCGTTGCGCCGGCTTTTTTATTACCTGGGTCCTCACGCTGCGCAAAACTGCGAATGCACGACATCGCAGATTTTGCTTCGCTCAGGATGACAATGCCTTTGGCATTGTCTGGACCGGCATCATTTGAACTTTGAAATCTCGCTGTAGTGAAACGAAAGCGGATGAAATCTCGCTTTAGTGAAACGTAAGCGGATGAACTTTGTTTTATTGCATCGGCGGACAGGTTATATGCGTTTTTGCTAAACATTTTTCCTTTCCTTTGTTTTCTCTCTCGGGCAATGTCATCAGACATCGTCACCGCGACAACAAAATGCGTTGCATTTTGTCATCACAAGAACGACGGTCATCGTTCTTGTCCATTGCGAGCACAGAACTCTGGGTTTCCGTGCGTTGCCGCACGGAAACATTTGTATCACGGGGTTCTTTTTGTTTCTTGGGAGTTGGATTCGGGACCCCCGTGATACCTTTTTTGCCTTTACATCGGGCCCCCATGCGGGAACCCAAAAGCCTTTACATTCCCCAATGATTAAAAGGGATGTATGCACCAAGAACGATGAATATCGCCCTGGTCTGTCCCAAACAAAAACGCATAGCGTTTTTGTTTGTACAACCCGCGCATCAAATCAATCGACCCAATACGCGTCTTTTTTATAAAAACACGTCCGTATTTTTATAAAAAAAAACACCGTCAACGGGATTGTTGAACGGTCGGGGTGTTAGCAGAACAGCATATTAATGTCCCTGTGTGCCTTGGGGGGTTAGGCGGGAAAAGCTTTATTAGCGGATAAGCATATTTGCCACCCCTGTATAGCACACAGCACCCCGATCATCGCAACGAATGCGCGGGGCATTTGGATAATATGTGATACAAAATAAAAAATCGCTGCAAATTCTTTACATTATAGTATCACATAGTCGATACAAAATCTGCAATAAGTTATTTTTCTGTATCATGGGTTGCGATTCGTTTTTCCACCGTCACGATTTAATGATTTCTATCCGTCACAAACCGTCACAAAAAAACGCGCAATCCGCAGAATAACGATACAAATCCTGCACCGAATATGCACAAGGCCTGCTACAGCCCCGAACTCAATTCCCATTGAATTCAAATTCAATATAGAAAATCCCATCCCCATTTTGCAAGTTTTTTTTTGGAAAAAATTTTATGCCAACATATTTTGTCCCAGACACGGTGCCTGCACCACGTAGCCTTGGCGAAGTGGTGTCATCCTGAGCAAGTGAGCCCCGCGAACGTTAAGCGAAGGACCCAGGTCAATTTGGCATCTTAGTTCCCCTCTCGAGAGGGGTGGCCGCAGGCCGGGGTGTGTTCACGCCCACCTCCCGGCTTCGCCGTACTCCTCCACCGGAGGAGAACTTTTTATTCGCCATGTTCCTCGCAATGACAAAAACGGCTTGCGCCGTTTTTGTTAATCCACGCTTATCACTTTGTGCCGCGATGTTTCGCCGCGGATGACGCGTATGCGCGATGGTGCAACGCCGAAATGCGCCGCCAATGCACGCACAACCGCCGCCGTCGCCCGGCCGTCCGTCGGCGCAGTCGTCGTATGCACGCGCAAAGTCCCGTCGGCGTCCGTCGTTATACTGTTTTGGCGCGCACGCGGTATCACCCGCACATTAAAAATCTGATTTGAATTTGGCATCACTCATTAAATGAACATGAAAATGAAATACAGACTGGCCCGCGCCCGCCCCTGTGTTCGCAACAATACGAAAGTTGCCATTAATATTTAACACGTCAACCGTATCACGAACCGCACGCCAAAAACCAACCTGGACATCGTTATTCGCACGTGATGTAAAATCATAGACGTCTGTATATTCACCGCGCGGAATCACCAAAACGTGCACGCGCGCGCGTGGGTCTATATTTTGAAACGCAACAGCGTATTCGTTTTCAAAAACGCGTTTACTGGGCAATTCGTCACGCAAAATTTTCGCAAAAACATTATTCGTATCGTACATAATCTATCCTTTATTTATGTTGATTAAATAATACACTTTTTTTGCATAATTACAACCTTGAAATGCGTTTTTTATGCACTATATTGTGAACAACGGGCGACATCAGCCCAATGTTTTTATATAGGAGTTTTATATGTTCAAACCACTGAATAATTATGTTTTATTGGAAAGATTGGCCGAAGATAACAAAACATCCGGCGGAATCATTATTCCTGATACGGCCAAGGAAAAACCTATCCGCGGTCGCGTTATCGCAATCGGTGATGGTGAATTACAAAATGGTGCACGTGTGCCTATGACTGTCGCGGTCGGCGATGTCGTTATGTTTGCTAAATGGGCGGCATCAATTAACGAGGTTAAAATCGATGGCGTCGATTATGTTTTAATCAAAGAATCTGACATATTGGGAATTTTGAAATAAAGAAAGGAATTTACACATGGCAAAAAATATTGTTTTTGATACTGAAAAATTGGCGGCGGGCGTCGATAAATTGGCAAACGCTGTGAAAATTACTATGGGCCCCAAGGGTCGCACTGTCGTCATCGATAAACCATATGGCGCACCCGTCGCAACCAAGGACGGCGTGACGGTCGCGCGGGCGGTGTCGCTGGCGGACCCAACCGAAAACATCGGTGCACGTATGGTCCAAGAGGTCGCAAAACGCGCCGGCGACGATGCCGGTGACGGAACAACCACTGCAACCGTTTTGGCGCAACAAATTATCCACGCTGGTCGTCGCGTTATTGCCGCGGGAATGAATCCTATGGATATCAAACGCGGAATCGATTTGGCGGTCGCGGCCGTGGTTTCTGATATTGAATCGCATGCGCGGCCTGTGAAAAACAGCAGTGAGGTTGCCCAGGTCGCAACAATTTCTGCAAATGGCGATGCCGACATCGGGCAAAAAATCGCCGACGCTATGCAACGCGTTGGCCGCGAAGGTGTGATTACCGTCGAAGAAGCCAAAGGACTGGATACCGAAATCGATGTCGTCGAAGGTATGCAATTCGACCAAGGGTTTATGTCGCCCTATTTCGTCACAAACAGCGAAAAAATGCTGGCGGAATTGGATAATGCGCAAATCTTGGTTTCCGAAAAGAAAATCACCGGGTTGCAAGCGTTATTGCCGATTTTGGAACCAATCGCACAAAGTGGCCGCCCACTGTTGATTATCGCCGAAGATGTCGAATCCGAAGCATTGGCGACTTTGGTATTAAACCGTTTACGCGGCGGATTAAAGGTCTGCGCGGTCAAGGCACCTGGGTTCGGCGATCGCCGCAAAGAAATGCTGCGCGATATCGCGATTGTCACGGGCGCAACCGTAATTTCTGACGATATGGGTATGACATTTGAAAATATTTCGATGGATATGTTGGGTACGGCGAAAAAAGTTGTGGTCAGCAAAGATACATGCCTGTTGGCACATGGCGGCGGCGACAAAGCCAAAATCAAAGCGCGTGCCGACGAAATTCGTGCGGCACTGGCCACCACAACAAGTGAATATGAACGCGAAAAATTATCTGAACGTTTGGCTAAATTGGTCGGCGGTGTCGCCGTTATCAAGGTCGGCGGCATGACCGAGGTCGAGGTCAAAGAGAAAAAAGACCGTGTCGATGACGCACTGGCCGCAACGCGCGCCGCGGTTGCCGATGGTATTGTCGCCGGTGGTGGCGTGGCATTGGTTCGTGCTGTTCGTGCATTGGATAAAATCCACGGCGAAAACACAGACCAAAACGTCGGTATCGATATCATCCGCCGCGCAATCGTCGCACCATGCGCTCAAATTGCCGAAAACGCGGGTGTATCGGGCGAAATCGTCGTCGGCAAAGTGTCCGAGGCCAAAGATTACAATTTCGGATACAACGCACAAACGGCCGAATATGTCGATATGATGAAAACCGGAATTATTGACCCAGCCAAAGTGGTTAAAACCGCAATCTTGGCCGCGGCCAGCACCGCCGGTGTCATGTTGACCACGGGCGCGGTTATGTCCGAAATTCCCGATGAAAAATCAGAACCCAAAATGCCAGCCGGCATGCCGGGAATGATGTAATAAATAACAAAAAAAATTCCCCAAAAATTTGGGGAATTTTTTTAACGTGTTTTTGTTCTGATTTTTGCCAATGCATTTTTCATTGTGTTATAATTTTGTTCAATCGGTGCATCTTGAATTGGCACATCAATAAACCGAACATCTGGATTTATACTCAGCCATTGAATTGCCGGCATGGTTTTATCAAAAAAACTGTCCAAACGACGTTGAACAACCGCAGCATCGGCATCGTCTGCGCGACCGGCACCCTCTGCTATACGTTGTTTAATGCGACGTTCCATCAAATCACGCGGAATATTCAGATACACCGCAACAATATCGAACTTATTGGCAAATGTATCAACCAACCATTTTGCCTGGGACAACTGACGCGGAAAACCGTCCAACAGTGTATTATGCGTCGGCACGATTTTTTCCACCAACAACGCCTGTAATTCATCATCAGGCACAAATTCACCACGCGCTATAATCGCCTTTAACGGATGTCCCGCCGGCAAAGCACGCAACATTGCGCCTGTTTCAACATATTTGAACCCCGGATTATCATCCAAAAATTTTTTAGACATTGTCCCCTTGCCGGACCCCTGTCCCCCCATCATTAAAATCAAATCTTTTTTTGCTTTTTCCATAGTTAATCCTTTCATTTTGCGGAACGATTATTGCAAAAAAAATCCCCGTGCGCAAGCCCAGGGACCGAAAAAATTTATCGAAAATTATTTGGTTTTTGCGCACCGCAACAGATATGCATGTTCAGACAAATAACAACGTCGCCGACCATTTGGCCACAAACGATTTCCTTTGTCGCGCACATATTCAGCCGCACGCAAAACACAACACCGTGCCGCCAGTCGCATTTTTTCCTTATCAGTATGCACATTTTCACTAAAACTTGCACAAAACCAAACAAAATGAGGCGCCCGCACCAACACCGCATATTTATATTCCGGTTTCAATATATCAGTGTTAACATTGGTCACTATGTCCGGATTTTTTATATAACTGCCTATTGTGTTATATTTTGGAACCTGGGCGACACAACATTCTATTTCAGCGGTAGGTCTGTTTCCAGGGAAAAACCTATTAACCCCCATACCCATATAATCCACTGCAAAACCAAACTCGTCCTCAACTGCTTTTGTGCCAATAAAATCGTACTGGTTATAAAAATTTATTTTCGTTTCACCACGATATAAAACGCTGCTAAAATTCGGACCATCATCCATATCAGCATAATCAGTCACCATTGGGATAAATTTATTCAAATTCACTTTTATCGACAAAGTCTGGACCGCCGGATTTGCATTTACCCAAATAGAATCCTGGGTTTTAACATACACATCACCCTTTACGTCTTTGTATTCTGATACGGATTGTTGCGTCATCTTTTCCCCTTTTTCATTTATTAAAAAAGGGACCATTCGGTCCCTTTTGATTTTACTTTTTGCTATTTTCAATAGCCGCGCCCAAAATGTCGCCCAAGACCGAACCAGAATCAGCCTCGTTTGCGAATTCTTTGACCGCTTGTTTTTCCAATGTCACCTGCAAATGACGGATTGACAATTTAACAGTATTATCTTCGACAGAAACGACCGAAGCTTCAACTGTATCGCCAACTTTGTATTTGCTGGTATCTTGTTCAGATTTTTCACGTGACAAATCTGTGCGACGGATAATACCGCGTGCATCACCCGCCAGCGCAACAATCAATTCATCAGGTGTAATTTCGGAAACAGTTCCCGAAACAACCGCACCTTTTTTGATTGCGATTGCGTTGTTTTCCGCACTTTCTGTCAATTGTTTAATACCCAATGTGACACGTTCTTTTTCTGGATTGATGTCCAAAATTTTCGCAGTCACTTCTTGGCCACGAACGAATTTCTTTAATTCTTCTTCGTCCAATTTGTTCCAAGATAAATCGGAAATGTGAACCATACCATCCAATTCAGGTGTCAATGCAACAAACAAACCAAATTCAGTTGTGTTTTTGATTGGACCTGTCACAACATCGCCAACATTGTGGGTTTCAGCGAATTGTTTCCATGGATTTGGTTGCAATTGTTTGTATCCCAATGAAATACGACGTTTTTCTTGGTCGATATCCAACACAACAACATTGATTTCTTGGCCAACTGTCAAAACTTTGCTTGGGTGAATATTCTTGTTTGTCCAAGACAATTCAGACATATGCACCAAACCTTCGATATTGTTGCCCAAATCAATAAATGCACCATAATCTGTAATTGATGCAACCTTGCCAGTCACCGTATCACCAACATTGAACGCGCGGGATGCTGTTTCCCATGGGTCTTCTTCTAATTGTTTTGCACCCAACGAAATACGATGTGATTCAGGATCGAATTGGATAACTTTGACCTTAATCTTGTCACCAACTTTGACCAATTCGCGTGGATGATTAACACGTTTCCAAGACAAATCTGTGACGTGCAACAAACCATCGATACCACCCAAATCAACAAACACACCGTAATCAGTAATGTTTTTGACGGTTCCTTCCAGCACTGCACCTAATGTGATGTTTTTCATCGCTTCTTTTTGTTGTGCAGCAATGGTATCAGATTGAATTGCGCGACGTGACACAATTGCGTTTGTGCGCAAAGCATCCATTTTCAAAACGCGGAATTTATCTTTCAAACCAATCATAGATTTTGCATCACGCACAGGTTTGTGATCGATTTGTGACGATGGCATAAATGCAAACACACCATTGATATCAACAGTATAGCCGCCACGAACAACATCAATAATTGTGCCCTCGGGATCTTGGCCTTCGGCAACAATTTTTTCCAAATCTTTCCATGCTTTTTCAGCACGTGCCTTGGCATAGGACAACACGGCCGTCCCTTCGCGCGATTCATAACGTTCGACAAAAACATCGATGATATCGCCAACGGATGGCACAGACGCGCCAAATTCTTTTAATGGAACACGACCTTCGGATTTCAGGCCCACATCAACCAAAACGAAATCGCCGCGAATATCTTTGACGGTTCCCTTGGTTGCGAAACCCTGTAATGTTTCCTGGGTTCCATAATTTTTATCAAACATAGCAACGAAATCTTCGTTTGCCACCGGATTAAATAAACCTTTGGATAAATCTTTCATTTTTAACAGAATTAAACAAAGCTTGCCATTTGCCAATAATTCAGCCCCCATCGGGGGCCCGGGCCCCGAAAAATTGCAAAATTTTTTGGGTACCAGCAAAGGTCTTGTGGGGTTAATCGGATTGCACCTGTGCCCACCCACAAATGCCAACGCATTATATTGTTTTTTTAGCAAAAATCAAGAAAAAACTTACTGTTGTGACGACATTTCTGGCACGAACAAAATATCATTGTATTTTGCCATAAAACGATTGCCACTGACACAGACAACATTACCCAAAGAATCCTCGTATTCACGCACAGCGGTCGTCCAACGTTCCTGAATTGCGGCATCCGCACCCATTGCGCCCGACAAAGCACCCAAACCACCACCAACACCGGTTCCAATCAAAGTCGATTTAGTCCGCGCACGATTGTCAAAATCAACCACCGCACCATCATCCGGGGATTGTGCAATCGGATAAAATTTAGATATTTCAGCAGGCTTGTCACCAACTTTTAACGGCTTGCCCTGTAAATCATAGACCGGCCCCGTCTGTTTTGCTTTATATGTTTTTTTCCATTCAGAATATTTAATACCAAACATACCTTGGGATTCTTTGAATTCAATCATCGCACCAACGCGCTTGGCACCACTGGCCGCCTTGGCAATTTTAACAAAATTATGTTTACCTTCCAAATAAGAATTATTTCTGGATTCCAATTTTTGCAATTTCGGTTTGGCTTTTGAATCAGTATTCTCCTCATAACCATAATATTGAATTCCAGTGTTCTGGGCTTTTAACACTTTCTTTATACAATCATCTGTAACATATCCTGTATCTGAATCTGGCTTACAATCACCATCCAATTCTACCGCATCAACGTCGTTGTCACTCTTGGGTGTTTTTTCAAACGTCAAATTAACCAATGGCTTTGCCACGCAATCTTTCCATTCTTTAACAACCGTTTCGTCATCATCTATCGGCGTACAGACGTATGTTGTATTGTTATCAATATTATAAAAAGCATTTTCTTGCTTTGTGGCCTTGACCGACGTATTATCAACATCCTGTGTTCCGTATAAACACGTTGTTTTACCTTTGCCTTCAATCTCACATTCATCAATCTTTAATATATCATCACCGGTTGCCATTAAATTTCCAACAACCGCACCAGCCGCCGCGTTTACACCCGTGGATAAAATCACAGAACCGGCCTTGTAATCATCAACCTGGGTACTGGCCGTCATCACCGCCGCCGCGGTTGCCGCGCCAATTGCCGTACCCTTTAATTTATCACCACCCAACCCCAGTGCCGAATCATCACCTTTATCACCCTGGGCCAATAAATTTCCACCAATACCACCAACCAAAGCCGCACCCAAAATTTTGAACCCAGCATTAGACTTATTTTCCTGGGCCATAACCCGTTCCACATCTTCGATTGTCGGCGGATTATCCGCAGGATATGTAAAATCGCGCCCCTGATATGTAATATCACTGAAATCATCAATATTGCATTTCGCACTGTCGCCAGCGGCCAAATAGCCACGCGCCAAAACCGTATATTGTGTTCCACCCGAATTTTGATACGAACGCATTTCAACCAAAGACACACATGTCGCAGGATTACCACGCTTCAATCCCATTGTTGGTTGCACCCACGCAAATTGTCCATTTGGATAAATCATATTGCACGCATCCATATCGGCATCCGATACAGATGTTGATGCCCCAGTATCATTATTAACAGCCGTTCCTGTGCGCGCGGGTTGTGGGGTATTTGCATATTGCGCCGACTGTTGCGCGGCCGCGGCACGCGCCGCGTTCAACGCCGCCTGTTCCTGCATCAAACTGGAATTACTGACCCGTAAAGCCGCAACCGCCCCAGAATACGGAAACAACATAGCTACCGCAGATAACGATAAAACTAAAAAATGCAAATTATTTAATCTCATCTCTCTCCACAAACCTGCATCAGAATTGTAATCTTAACCGCAACCCCAAATCAACCGTGCTTAACCTTGCGCTTTCCGTCCAATTGGTATAATGCGCAACCGTTTCATACGGCGTTTCATCATAGGCACCATTCGACACCCACTCTTGTTGAGTTAAAACAATACTGCCCGAAGATTTAACCTTGCCCATATTCATATAACGAACAAACAAATCCAACTTCATACCGTCACCCAAATCAGTACTGACACCGCCCTCTAACATAAATGCCAATTGTTCGTTCGTTCCGCCATTATGATACGCATTAATATCGGACACACCCGTTGGATCACCCGGCTGTAATGTCGGATCGGTCGGATCAGCCTCGGAATAAAATGTTCCATCATAAACCGTATAATCCGACGTAGTATTTAACGCGACACCCAAACCCGCACCAACATACGGACGCAAAGATCCACCAGCCAAATAACCAGTATACGAATCGATATTGTAATACGCATTTATCAACGCAACATTGGATGTCACCGCACCACCATTTGCCACAGCCGTCACAAAACCACCCGAACCATCGGCCGTTTGAACACTTTGCGGGTACGAAATATCACCATATCTGCTATATGAAAAATCCAAACGCAAATCGCTGTTAATCGCCGCCCCCAGGGACAATTGCAATGGAATAACCGTATCTTTGGTGAACGCGCCCGCCTGGAACGCACCCGGCACCATATAGGCACCCGCCTCGCCAGAATAATCCGCACTGAATTCGCCCATAACATTAACCGTATACGCCACAGACAAACCAATATACAAACCACTGTCCGCCAAACGGTCAAAATCCGATGACTGGTAATAACGACGACCCGCATTTATCGACGAAGAACCCACACGTGGCAAAGCCCCCGTCACACGTGTCGGATTCGCGGCCGCCACAGAATTTGTCGCAACAACATTGCCATTTGCCGTTGGTAAATACACGGTCCGCCCCGCATTTGGCGCCCTATAATTATTAGCATTTGCCCCGCCATTATATCCCGAATACACCGGATACACAGCAAACGCCGCACCCGGCAACCCCATGCACACAACGGCAAAAAGCCCGAAAATCTTGGTTTTTTTCATACCTTTCCCATATTCTTTTATGATATTATACCATAAAAACATTTTATAAAAAAGCACTTTATACATAAAAAAATCCCCAGGGCCACCCCGGGGAAATGTCCAATATAAAGTTTAATTTTTTTCGATTAGAATCGAACGTTGAAACGCATACCCATTTCAGCCTTGACATCTGTCCCGTTTTGTGAACCAGGATGCGAAAAATCAAACGTGTATTCACCAACCATAGCCAATTGGAATGCGTCGGTCACCTGATATGCCGCAATTGCCGACAATGCATATTCATGCCAGCCATCATCCATATCTTTTGTTTCAGCCAACAATTGGTTGATAACAGCCTGTCTTGCCTGTTGCTGTGTTGCACCACCCAACGCAGGGATTGGTGTAGTATTATCCAACGGAACCATTGGTGTATGAATTGATTTCACACCATTGTCAGAATGTTCAACAAATTTGAACCCACCACCAAATGACCATTTGTTGTTCATTTCATAGAAAGTATTCAAACCGACTGTTGTTTCATTTGACGATTTCAAATCAACAGAAATTTCTGTTGGGAAACCCAAAGCCAAAAGTCCTGGATGCTCAATCTTGATTTCATTATTATGATTGCCAATTGTTTGCAAATATTCAACAAACATAGATGCGGTCAATTTATCCCATGTTTTACCCAATCTGGTTCCAGCAACCGCGCCCCAACGACCGTTGGAAAAATTGCTGTATGTAAAACCATTAGGACCATATTTTCCTCTCATCGGGGAAACACCACCTAAATAACCTTCGCCATAGATGTCCCAGACAAAATCACTTGGATCTTCGAAAATACGATAGCCAAAGCCCAAACGGCCACGATGCATACCCTTGCGTTCAATATCGCCGTTGTATGTATAACCCAACGACAAATATGTAAACAATCTGTCCGATATACCATAACCGAAATCTTCGGTTGCACGCCACACAGGGAATTCAGCATCACCCGCATGTTGTTTTTGACGATTTGCCTCGGTATGGTCGGCCTTTTTATACATTAAACCAATACCTGTCTTAGAAAAATATTCGCCAGATTGTGGTATAAAAAGTGGATTTTCCATATTTGTCGCCGCAATTGCACCCGTTGTAATCATTGATGCGGTCGCAATCGCCAAAGTTTTCAAAGTTTTTTTCATCTATTACTCCTTAATTTTTTGATGAAATTACTGACCCCCATTATTGGCAAGACCAGCGTTATACCCGCACCGCCCATTATTGGCAACAGCACGCTTTGTGGCATAACGAAAACATTATGTTATATATCACAAATAATGTCAAAATAATCTTTTACTTGACAGATGACTTGAAATATGATTTGGCACCCACTATATATTAATGACAGGGATGGGCCTGTCGCCAAAACCAAAGGAGGCCATCATGACAAACGTAAAAATGGAATTACATAATATGTATGCCGGTTTGGTGTATGTATATTGGGCGAACCAAAATGTCAAACTGGGGACCGCAAAACAAAAATCATTACAGCAAATGCAAAGTTTTACGGAAACATTGGATAAAAAAAATCCGATAACGGCCGACATCAATTCCGGGGTCCGACAAATGACCCAAAATGTTTCCAAACAAATTATGACGGATAAATCATCTGAAATGATGTTAACCCCGGACAAATTTGATGATTACAAAAATTTTGGTCAAAAACAGGCAAGTGTAAGCAAACAAAATCTGGCCAAATTCATCGAACAAACAAAAACAAAAGAAAACGAAACAATACGGAAATTGGCGCGCGACCAGGGTATGTCCATGAAACAAAACACACCGCAATATCGCGCAACAAAAACGAACTTTGCGGAAAAATCGCCAAAACAACTGTCGCCACAAACAATGTCGCAACAGTTTCAGCAACAAATATTAGCATTCATCGCAAAACAACATATGCGAAACGCCGCATAAAAAAAATCCCCATTTGGGGATTTTTTTAATTAATCGATTTTTGCATATTCACAAAAACCTTCGGATGTATCACAACGCGCGGCAACACCTTCACTAATAAAATAACCCTGGGGGTGCAGGCACGCTGGACAAACCTGTGGTGCCTCTTGTCCGATATGCCAATTGCCACAATTTGTGCAACGCCACATCACAATTTTATCAGATTTAAACAATGTGCCGTTTTCGATTGCCTCGGCCAATGCACGGAATCTGGATTCATGATAACGTTCCGCCAAACCGATATTTTTGAAAATTTCGGCAATAGCGGGAAAGCCCTCTTGTGCAGCAATTTGTGCAAAATGCGGATACATTTCAGTATTTTCTTCATTTTCACCAAATGCCGCCGCCTTTAGATTTTCCAACGTAGTGCCAATTTTGCCCGCCGGAAAAGACGCGGTGATTTCCAACATACCACCTTCCATAAACTTGAACAAACGTGATGCATGTTCGTATTCATGTTCGGCCGTTTCCAAAAATATTTTTGCGATTGCCTGGAAACCTTCCTTGTTTGCCGCAGATGCAAACATAGTATAACGATTACGCGCCTGGGATTCCCCAGCAAACGCCATCAACAAATTTTTTTCGGTTTGTGTTCCTTTTAATGTAGCCATTTTTACTCCTTTTCTTTTATTATGTTATTTGCATTCATTGCAATCTGATACTGCAACATCATATACATATAATTTTGCATTAATATAGCCTGTTCCACAGCACGATGGAAATTATCCCCTGCAACATAAAACGGCCTATCATCCACAAAAAACTCTGTAATTACATATGACACAGGAAAATATTCCACATCGCCTTTTTTATTTTTCTGAAACGCCCGTCCACTGAAAAAAGTATATTGATATTGTGGCGGAAAATTTTTCAACACCCCCGCAGATTCAACCGTATATTTTTTTGTTAATTCATACGCACTTTCCATTACCACATTGACCGCGCCATCACGTATTTGCAAACCAACCGTATTAATAACATCATGCACAGCCGCAGTTTTATTTTTATCCGTCATAATTACATATCCATCATTTTCTTTTCAATTACCGATATCAATGTGTCAATCCCAACTCTCCCTGCCGCACTGATTGTTAAAATTTCTGGCTTTTTCTTTCGCCCAAAAGATTTTTTGAACGCCGCCATACGTTCCGCCAACGTATCATCGTCCAGCGCATCAATTTTATTTATAACGACCACTTCGGGTTTATTTATCAATCCGCCACCATACGAATCCATTTCATGACGAATTGCCGCATAATGAGTGCCCCAATCTTCCTCTGTACCATCAATAATATGCAAAATCATTTTAGTGCGCTCGGCATGGCCCAAAAACCGGTCGCCCAGACCAACACCGGTATGCGCCCCTTCAATCAATCCGGGCAAATCCACCATAACAAATTCACGATTATGCGCATACATAACACCCAACTGGGGATTTAATGTCGTAAAAGCATAGTTTGCAATTTTTGGTCGCGCAGATGTCACCGCCGCCAATAACGTAGATTTCCCTGCATTAGGAAACCCAACCAAACCAATATCCGCAATTAATTTCAAACGCAAAACAACGGTGCGTTCTTCGCCGGGTAAACCGTCATTAGCCTGACGCGGGGCACGATTTGTTGGACTTTTAAAATGTAAATTTCCCCAACCGCCATTACCACCACGCGCGGCCAGATATTCCATACCATCCGTATTCAAATCGGCGTATTCTATTTCCTCGTTTTCAGACAAAATAACCGTCCCGGTTGGCACAGGCAAAATCAAATCTTCGCCCGAAAAACCGGTCCGCATCTTTCCCATACCATTCTGTCCACGTTCCGCAGCAAAATGGGTTTGGAAACGATAATCAATCAAAGTATTCACATTTGGCACAGCCCGAAAAATCACATCACCGCCACGGCCACCATCACCACCATTTGGCCCACCATACTCGATATATTTTTCACGACGAAAAGACGCGGCACCATTACCACCGTCGCCTGCCTTGATATGAATTTTGGCTTTATCCAGAAATTTCATCTTTATACCTATTTTATATCTATCGCCCGCATTATAAACTTAAAAACTTGCAATTTCCAGTCCAAAGATTTATAATGCATCCGCTGTGATTACAGTGATGATTCTGAACGTTATGCAAAATAAACGTTTTGGACTGGGGGGCGGTACCCCACAGCTCCACCAATATTTTTCTTATGGGGCTGACATAGTTTCGACAGACGCAGTAAAGGCAATAACTTGAATCCGACACGGTTGTCGTAAAACACCAAATAAAAACTGAATGGCGATAGAATCGCTGCGAACGACAATGTTCGCCTTGCAATGGCTGCTTAATACAAGCATTTGATATAATTGGCAATTGTTGATTATATCTGTTTAGCTTTTGCGGGGTTGGTCGGGTACCTGGCACCAGAAACCCGACAAACTTTAACTAAAAATGAATAATAAAAAAGGACTAAAAAATGTTTGGAAAAGTTAAAAAAGTATTTTTCACAGGTGTATTTGGTATTTTATACATTTCTTTCATCGCACAGTTGGTTTACGTATTGGGTTTTGTTGATGGCGTCGAAGAACAAATGATGGCAATGGCGGCATTATCTGTTGAATGGTTGGTATTGATTGCTGCACGTTATTTGTCAAAACGTTCTTCGTCATCCAATGCGTCATTTTCTGGCAACAACTATCGTCGCCGTTAATCTATGGATGAAACAATAATTAAAAAATCCCGATATTTTTATTGGGATTTTTTTATATCACGAAAATACGCATTATTAAAAAATGCTTGATATATGTGGAAAATTTGGTAAATTAACCATTAAGATTTAATAAAAGGATTTAATCTTATGAAACGTTCTGATGTTATTAGAACCATCCAGGTTCAATTTAAACACATGCGCGCATCGGATGCTGCCGCTATGTTGGATACCGTAACCGATGCCATGATTGACGCAGTGGCAAATGGCGACCGCATTGAAATCCGCGGATTTGGTACATTCCAACGACGTGGTCACGCACCAAAAATGGGATATAATCCATCAACTGGACGTCCCCAAATGGTTGCGGCAAACACAACTGTGTTATTTAAGCCCAGTCGTGAATTAACAAAAAAAATGAACGGATAATCTTATGCTTTTCAAATCAAAGAAAGGGATTCAAACCCAGGATCGTAAAAAATACGATCGTGTTCCGCGTTTGACGTGGATTAAATGTGAATCTTGCGGTAAATTGGTTTATTATCGTGATTACAAGGATAATCATTATGTTTGTCCACGTTGTGGTCATGTATTTATTATGACACCCAAACAACGTTTTAATTTATTGTTTGATACACCTGATTGGCAACGTTTGGATTTACCAACCTGTACAGACGACCCATTGGAATTTACCGACCGCGAAAATTATAGTGCACGTTTGGCCGACGCACGCGCTGAAACATCTGAAAACGATGCGGTTGCTGCGGCGGACGGAAAAATTGACGGCATTGATACAACAATATGCGTTTTGAACGGATTTTTCATGATGGGATCAATGGGCCGCGCGGTGGGCGATGGAATTATATCTGCGATTGAACACGCGGCCGAATTAAACAACCCATTTATTATGGTCACATCCAGTGGTGGTGCCCGTATGCAGGAAAACATCCTGTCATTAATGCAAATGGCACGTACAACTGTTGCTGTAAATAAATTGCACGATAAAAAAATTCCATACATTGTTATTTTAACGGACCCAACCTTTGGTGGTGTCACGGCATCTTTTGCAATGCTGGGCGACATCCATATTGCCGAGGCTGGCGCCCGTATCGGATTTGCGGGCAAACGCGTAATCGAACAAAATATTCGCGAAAAATTGCCGTCTAATTTCCAAACTGCGGATTATTTATATGAACACGGTATGGTGGATATCGTCTCCAGCCGCAGTGATTTGCACGATAATGTCGCAAAAATTTTACGCGTTTTAACACACCAAAATGTCAATCCAAAGGTGATTAAGGTCGCAACACCAAAAATGGAACGCGACAAAAAAATCCGGGGTCTGGGCGAATCCGACGCATACGACAAGGTCTTGCTGGCACGTCACGAAAATCGTCCACATTTCTTAGATTATATCAATGGTATTGTTGATGATTGGACATATCTGGCCGGCGACAGATGTTTTGGCGAAGATCCGGCCATGGGATCCGGTATTGGTTTTTGGCGTGGCATTCCGGCGGTCATTATTGGCCAGGAATCCGGCCGCACAATTGAAACGCGTCAAAAACATCGTTTCGGTATGGCAAATCCCGAAGGTTATCGCAAGGCTGTCCGTATGATGCGATTGGCCGAACGTTTTAATTTGCCGGTTATTTCACTGTTTGACACCGCCGGCGCAAACGCCGGTCGCGAAAGCGAGGAACGTGGCCAGTCCCAGGCCGTTGCAAATGCAATATCAACTGGATTATCCATAAAAACACCGTATGTTGCGGTCAATGTTGGCCAGGGTGGTTCGGGTGGCGCAATTGCAATTGGTACGGGGGATAAAATATTTATGATGGAAAATGCAATTTATTCTGTGATTGCACCTGAATCTTGCGCATCCATTTTATGGCGCGATAACAAATTCAAGGCGACCGCGGCCAGCGCAATGAAATTAACCGCACGTGATATGGCCAACCTGAATGTGATTGATGGGATTATTGCCGAACCCGCCGGCGGCGCACATAATGATTGGCAAACAACAATGGAATTGGTTGCAAAAACTGTGACGGGGGCTTTGGAATCCCTGCGCGATATCCCGGCGGATGAATTGCCAATAAAACGTGCCGAAAAATTTATTTCTATGACACGTGATGTTGAAATTTATCAACCAGATCCAATTACCGAATAGAAAGGAAAGATTATGGCAACAAAACTGAGCAAAGAAATCCGCGAGAAAATCTTGCACAATATGTTTGTAAAAAACTATCGACGCATGTGGCCATATATGAAGCCCTTTTGGTTTCGTGCATTGTTATCGGTATTGGTTGCGATTCCGGTTGGTTCATTGGATGCGGTGATTGCATTATCATTGAAGCCATATATGGATGTTGTTATGGTTGATAAAAACCTGCAAACAGCGTGGTACATACCATTAATGATTATCGGCTTTACCGTTGTCCAGGGTATATTAAGATATGTTGCTGAATACCTGAACACATGGGTTGGTGCCAAGACAACAAATCTGTTAAAAATGGATTTGTATAAAAAGATGTTGGTATTCGAAACCGAGTTCTTTAATAAAAAAAGTTCAGGCGACGTGATATTCATGTTTAATAATAATGCGGATATGGCCTGCTCTGGATTATTAAACAACCTGAAATCATTTGTGCAAAAATTCTTTACAGCCATATCTTTGGTTGCCGTGTTATTCTATAACTCTTGGCAGTTAGCATTGGTCTGTGTTGCAATTATGTTGTTGTCAATGATGCCTATGACTTTAGTTCGTAAAAAAATCAACAGTATTATGAACCAATCAATTTTGGCTGATTCTGCACTATTGACTGCATATAACGAAACATACAACGGAAACAAGACAATTATTTCCTATAACCTGGATGCACAACAATGCAACAAATTTGAACGCGTACTGGACGGCGTGTTCATGCTGCGTATGAAAATGTTGCAACGCACGCGTTGGTTGACACCGGTAATGCATGTTATTTTGTCTGTCGGTATTGGATTGGCAATTTGGTTTGGTTCTTATCTGATATTACATGGTACAATCACAGCTGGTAGTTTTGTGTCATTTTTAACCGCTTTGATTATGTTATATACACCAATTAAATCAATTGGTGGAACATATAATTCGGTATTAATGTCGTTCTTGGCCATTGAACGCGTATTTGATATTTTAGACACGATTCCATCAATCAAGGATAAACAACACGCAGTAAAAATGAAACCAGAAGTCAATGAAATCGAATATCGAAACGTGTCATTTGAATATGTCAAAGATGTTCCTGTGTTAAAAAACATAAATTTCAAGGTCAAACGCGGTGAAACGATTGCATTTGTCGGCAATTCTGGTGGTGGCAAATCCACAGTGGTCAGCTTGTTGCCCCGCTTTTATGACGTAACCGGAGGCAGCATTTTAATAAACGGCATTGATGTTCGCGATATGACATTAAAATCTTTGCGCGCAAATATCGGCGTCGTTTTCCAGGATAATTTTTTGTTCAGTGGAACGATTCGCGAAAACATATTGCTGGGCAATGAAAATGCCACAGACACAGAAATCGATAACGCTGTAAAAATGGCATGCTTGGACGATGTGATAAAAACATTACCAGGCGGACTGGATGCGCAAATTGGCGAACGCGGTGTATTGCTGTCTGGTTATCTGGCGGTCAAAGACAACGTGTTGCGATTGCACGTGCATTTTTGAAAAACGCACCAATATTGGTACTGGACGAGGCTACATCCGCCCTGGACAACAAGGCCGAGGCCGTGGTACAAAAAGCCATAGAAAACCTGATGCGTGACAAAACCGTGTTTGTTATTGCACACAGATTATCAACAATTCAAAACGCCGATAAAATCTTGGTCATCAACCAGGGCGAAATTGTGGAACACGGCACCCACGAAGAATTGCTGAAAAACGAAAACGGCGCATATAAAGTATTGTATGATATGCAATTCAAAACGGCACACAAACACGAATAATTTAGGGCTTGTATTTATCAAAAAAACCGATATAATACACCCCATCTGGAGCGTTGGCAGAGTGGTAATGCAGCGGATTGCTAATCCGTGACCGTGTTATAGCGGTCCATAGGTTCGAGTCCTATACGCTCCGCCACTAATTTGAGCCCAATTTCTGGGCTTTTTTTGTTGGCGATTTTTGAAAACTTTTATAAAAACCGCAATATAAAAAAAACAATAAAATCAAATAGTTGTCCGTATCACTAACTGCGCACGGTGAAAGGTGATACAAAATGATACGAAAAATGGTAAGAAATTTGACTCAGGGGCTATTGTTGCGTTCCGGTGTTTTTTATTTTAGAATGGATGTGAAAATAGCGAAAAACAAGTATAAATCTATTCGGCGGTCTTTACACACTACGAATCTTTATACAGCAATAGAAAGGTTGAACCATATGAAACGTCTTATAAATACATTCAATACCCTAACCCAAAAAGAGCAAGCAGAGTTTATTAAGTTTTATACAGGTGGCAAAGAAACGATAACAGAAGAAGAGCAAAAAGAGTTAGAAAACGGCGACACATCAAGCATTATTTACACCGCTTTTGATGCTTGGATGGCAAAAAAGGCAGATGGCGGTAAGTTGATGGATGCTATTGTCAATAAGTCGTATGAATTTGAAATTGCCGACACAGGTTATCCAGATAGTGTGCGTGAACGACTAATGGCAAAACGTGATGCGGCACAGGATGTTATAAATGCCAAATACCTTATGTCAATCCGGAAACAGTTGAACCCAGAAGAAGAACAAGAATACAACGATATAATGGAAATGGCAAAAAATTCAAAGTTGCGTGATAAATCGTGGGAAGAATATAAGGAACGCATAACACCAAAGCTAAAAATCGAACCCACATATCAAACCCCACAAAACAAACACACCATTGACGAAATTATGCGCTATATGTTTGATGTATCGCAAATCAAGCCAGAAACCAGAAAAAGTCAAGAATATGATGTAAAAAATATGATTGCCAGTGTGAATTTAAATCTGGATGACGACTACTCTAAAATGAACGACCCGAACACGATTAAGCAGATTTGTGATTGGGTAAAAGGACGTAAAAACAGAAACGGAACAGATATATCAAACAAGCGTAAAAACAAACAACTTGGCATTTTGCGTTCACTAATCACATCCGCAAATAGAAAAGAACCAACACAATATAAACTGGCGGAATTGACTGAACCTATATTGTTTTTGAGAAAGGAAAGCAAAGGCATGTCAAAAGAATATCAACCATTTAGCAACGAGCAGTTATCGGCGATTTTTGACCCAAAGCACGATTTTTTCAAAAAGAACCCAGAGCAATTTTTAGCGTGCTTAATCGCATTATTTTCGGGCGCAAGAACAAATGCGGCAGTAAGTTTACAATTCAAAGATATAACCACAGAATCGGGCATAGATGGCATTGCTTTTTACGAGAATCACCCACGAAAGCATTTGAAGAACGACGCCACAGAAAGATTTGTCCCCATAGCAAAGCAACTGTTGGATTTTGGGTTTGTTGATATGATACGGAAACGACAACAGAAAACCAATGCCAAAGATACAGATTTCATATTTAATCGCACCCAAAACGAATTATCGGGTGACCCAGCAGACAAATTTATGACACCATTTTTACGATTTATCAGGCAAGAATTGAAAATCACATCCGCAGACCGTAAAATATATGCGTTCCATTCTTTCAGGGATACCGTTAGTAATAAAATGGAAGATTGCGGAATAAACGATACAATGGCAAAAAAGTTGATTGGTTGGAAAAGTGGCGATATGCGTTTTACCCACTATTCAAAACGAGATTATCAGGAACAACAAGCGGCAATAGATAAATTGGTCTATGCAGAAGATATTTTACACCTGAACGAATGGAAAAATATCATCCCTAATTTGTATATCAACCCAGAAAAAATAGACCATAGACGTGGCAAATATAAACCACACATCAAGATAGATTAAATAAATACCACCAGCGCATGTATTTTTTGATTTTTGGTTGATAACTGGGGGCGATTTTGCAACCCAGAATCAAGATTAACAAAAAAGAAACCCCGAAAAATTGCAGGGTTTCTTATTCGTTTATTATTGCCATGCATATTCCTTGGGTTTGATTTTCAAAGCCCCTTTATCTACTAAATACTCTGACAATGAGTTGATGTAGGTTATAATGTTTTCGTTCAATAAGATTCCTGTTCCCATACGAACCAAACCGACCACTTCTTGGTTTATTTCCAAATTGTGTCCAACATAATCGTTACCAAAACAAGCGTCATGTTCGCCAATTTGAAAATGAGTTATTGAACTAAAAGGCGACACTTGAACAGATGGTTTTGCGAACATTTGGGCAATGGAAGTCCAAAAAGAACGTTTCAACACTTTGTAGTATATATTTTTGTTTGTGATAAGCATTGCCGTTTTCAACAATGCTTTGGGTTTATTTACTAATATCAAGGGGGTTTCATTTCCGTCTAATTCGAAATCCCATTTATTAAGCAATTCATTGGTTATGTCTTTCTGTGTAAAAACATCTTTATCTGGTGCTTTATTTTTTGCTATATACTCAGCAATCAGTTTGCCAAAATCTGCCATTCGTTCCCCCTTTTTAATCAACAAGTCCAGATTGGGCTGCGCATTGTATTGAGATTTGCACAAAGCCGTCTTTTACTGGTTTCAACGAGAATTTATACTTTTCCGTTGCCTTTACTGCCGCTTCTGCGCCCTTTGTTTCTGCAACACTCAAAAATTTTGCCAATGCTTCTGTTTTTTCTGCCCCGAAAGACACCATCATTTGCTTTTGAACGCACTTACAGTGTGCTTTCATTTGGGTGGTTATTGCTTTACCTTCATCTTTTGCGCTATTCAGGCAAAACGTTTCCATATTTGTGGTGCCAGAATCACAAGCAGATAATGCAACACCACACGCTAACAATGCTAGTTTTTTCATTCTTCATCCTTTTGTTTTTTTGTTTTTGAGAGGTTGTTTTTATCACCCACAACCTGATTTATTACAATCTGTTGTGGCATTCTGTCGGGTTTATTTAATAGGGATAATACGAGCGCAAGCACCCACCCTAAAAAAGTCCAACCCAATAGAATATTTATAGTAATTGCCGCAGCTGAATAATGTGCTTTACGACAAATAGCAATAATTGTAGGAATCAGATAAATACCAATAAGAATCAGCAAGACAATCAAGCCTGCAAAAACATCTGGGTCATCCATATTTAGCTCCTTTTGTGTTCCAATAGACAACCACCAGAGACATTTTCTATCTAAGGTGGTTTGGAGCTTCTAAACAATATCTGTGAGATTGCTATGCTTATTCAATATATTCGCATAACTCCAAACCATAACGGCTTGGAGATAAATATCGTCTTATCCCAGACGCACAGATTTTAGAGGTTTAGATGCCCCGACGACATTTTTCTGTCGCTGTGTGAATTTATACCACACTAAATAAATAAAATCAACAGTGTTTTAGCATTTTTATAAAAAATTTAATCTCAATGTCAGTGGTTTTTGTCATGAGACACTAAACCAGCGCAGAGAGATTAAGTTTTTATGAAATTTGACTCAGGTTGTAAAAAAATGGGTCTGGACTATGGTTATAGGGCGCAGTATAAAAACACGCTTCCAGACCTATTACAAGCGTTTTATAGTATATTGCTGCACACTACCAATGCTTTATGCCATGAGAGTCAACTTTTATAGGGTGGTTGAATGAATTATAAACAATGATATAGTCGCCAGAACGTCGTGCGTATTTTGCCTTTGGAAATTCTATACTAAATTTGTTTGGTTTGCTGACTACTATGCTATCATCCGTATATCTGTATCTAAGTCCATTTGTTGCCATGTAAAATCCTTTGTTTGCTATTAGAACTGATTTTTATTTGTGCCTATTGTGTTGTATCGTATATTTTCTGGACAGTATTTGTATCAGGTCTTCAAGGTTGTGCATTTTCCTTATTGGTTTGGGTAGTCCGGTGCGTTTGCGTTTATGTTTTTGCGCTTTATAGAATATGGTTGCAGGGGTATATATTCGGTCTGTGTGTAGTGTATAATCAAAATATAGTTCCTTGGTGCAGTATTTAATCAGGGTGGGTAGTTTATAATATGGCACAAGTTGAATATCATAGTCTGCGCCCCTATTGCTTTTGTAGTGCCTTTTGAACAGATTATTAGCCCCATTGAAACACCATTCTACAAAACTTAATACGGGTTGGGTATGGGTCTTTGGGTTGATAAAAGGTGCTAAGATATGAATGTGCCAACTGTCTGTATTCCACTTATTTTCACAAAAGGCATAGAACATATAGGGGTGTTTATTCCAGTTTTTATCATAGCCCAGTAATCTTTTTTCGAATTTAGCCAGTAGGTAGCGTATCGTTGTAATGAATTGGTGTATATCATGGGTTTTGAGAGAATATGGCAAGTTGATAGTGATA
>CADCAA010000009.1 GCA_902799285.1 uncultured Pseudomonadota bacterium | reverse complement strand
CGGTTGCAGGTTTGCGTTTGCATCGCCCGCGATTAAAAAACGCATACGATACCATGACCTTATTTGATAAATTTGTGCTGCGATTGGGCCCATAATTTTTCCACCAATCAAATTCGGTGCGACGGCGCGCAATGTTTCACAAAATTGTTTTAAGGTTTGCTCGCGCTCGCCTTCGATAATCAAGGCAATCAATTGGCCAAACGGGGGCATTTTTGCCGCACGGCGCGCGCCCATATCGGTTGCAAAAAACGCGTCCCGGTCATAATTACAAATTGCGGTAAGTACGGGGTTCGTTGGTTGATATGTTTGCAGCAAAACGCGTCCCGGTAATTCGCCGCGGCCGGCACGACCGGCAACCTGGAACAATTGTTGAAAAGTATGTTCGCCGGCACGAAAATCCGTACCGTACAATCCCATATCGGCATCAACCACACCGACCAAGGTCAGGTTTGGAAAATGGTGGCCTTTGGCCAAAATTTGTGTACCGATAACGATATCAATTTCGCCGTTTTCCATACGCGCAACCAATCGTTCCAGTGTTTGACGCGTCATAATTGTATCGCTGGACACCAGGGCCGTTTTTGCATGTGGGAAACGGGTCGCAACCTCTTGCTGGATACGTTCCAGGCCGGCACCAAACATTGTAATTTCATTTCCACATTCAGGGCACTTTTTCGGCAATTCCATTGTGCGACCGCACATATGGCACAGTAATTTGCCCAACCTTTTATGATATGTCATTCCAACCGAACAATCGGGACACGTCGCAACCCAGCCGCATTTTCTGCACTGTGTAATTGGTGCAAAACCGCGGCGATTGATGAATAACATAACCTGTTGATGCGCGTTTAATGTTTCAGATATCGCGTCGCACAATACCGGCGACAGGTTTCCATGCTGGGGCGTATCATTATCGGGCACGATATAATCCGTTGGCCGGCTGTCACGTAAATCAATCGTGGATATATCTGGCAATTGCGCACCACCAAATCGCGATGTCAGTTTTAATATTTTATATTTACCCAGATTTACATTATTTAATGTTTCCATCGCCGGCGTCGCAGATGCCAGTACAACTGGGAATCCGGAAATTTTTGCACGCAGCACCGCCATATCACGCGCGTGGTAATTGCCCATATCTTCCTGTTTATATGATGAATCGTGTTCTTCGTCGACGACAATCAGCCCCAAATCGGACCATGGTAAAAACAGCGCACTGCGTGTGCCGACAACAATACGGATTTTTTTATTCAATACGCCACGCCAAATTTCACGACGACGCGCCGCGGTCAGATTACTGTGCCATACGACCGGTGGCGCACCGAAACGTTTTTTAAATCGGGTCATAAACTGAGCCGTCAATGCAATTTCAGGCATCATCAACAATACCGATTTACCAGCGTTATATGCGCGCAGAACAGAATCAAAATAAACCTGGGTTTTGCCGCTGCCGGTTATGCCATCCAACAAAAATACCGAAAAACCGCCGTTATCCAATGCCGCGCCGATTGTTTGTGCCGCGGCAGATTGCTCCGCGTTTAATGTGACGGTACCTGTATCAAAATATTCATAATTAAATTCATTATTTTCAACAATGCGCGTATCCGCCAAAGTCAAAACGCCCCGCTTTATCATTGTGTTTATAACAGATGCACCCACGCGTGATATATTGCGCAAATCATTGATAGACATCGCCGTATTATCGTTTGCAGAATATGCGTCCATCACCATTTGGCGATTTTCTGTCATTTTAGCATTTGCGTCAAAGTTGAAATTATATAATGGTTCCTGTTTCGGTGGCAAAAAAGCATCTGGGACATTTATAATCAAACGCAGAACCGCGCCCGGCGTCATCAATGTCCAATCAGACATTTTTTGTATCCAAGATAAATCATCTGTTGATAATTTCTGGGGATATATTTCGGCAATATTTTTTATTTTGTCGTGGGGCAAACCACTGTCGCCAAAACCGTATATTACACCAATATATGGCCGGTTCATCACAGACACACGAACAAACTGACCAATATCTGCCGGTGCGGTCAAACGATAGTCGTATCCGGTATTGATAACGTTTGGAATTAAAACTTTTACAATTGTGCCAGGGTTAAACATATCAATAAAATACTTGTTTTTTTTCTAAAATTCAATACCATTTATACGTATTTAACCATAGGCGTTATTTATGTGGAAATTGTTTTTTGATGTATCTTATGCACTCAGTTTTTTGATTATTGTGCCAAAATGGCGGCGTAAATTCCGCGATTGGACTTTGTTTGGATATCGCGAAAAACTGGATGATTTATTAAAAACCTGTCCAGAATTACGTGGTGCAAAAATGAAACTTACCAAGGGCGGCGGGTCGTTGGCTTTTATTTTTGACGACGGATATGTATATCGTGTACGCAAACGTGAATCCGAGGCGATTGATGTATTTCCACGTCTGGCGCGCGAAAAACGCATTACGGACGCATTACGCGAATATATCAGTGTTGCTATTCCAAATATAGAAATTATCCGTGGTAAAAAGTTTGTGTTTTATAAAACTAAATTTATCCCTGGGGTGATTTTGGCAAATTTGCCGGCACGTGTTTTGAACAAACAAAGTGATAAAATCGCGGCACAATTGGCAAAATTTTTACAACAGTTGCACGGTGCCAACCCAAAATCTATTGCTGATTTGGCCAACAAGGATAAAAATCATCATTGGGTGCATACCGATTTATGCAGCAATATTTTAATCGATCCAAAAACATATAAAATCACCGGTGTTATTGATTGGGAATGGACAACATTTGGCAATATTTCGGCCGATTTCCACAGTCTGTATAATCGTCGTCGTAAAATGAGACGCACCGAAATTCCAATTAAAACCGTTATTAAATATTTTGAATAACCGTATCGACATCTGTACCGGTTGGAATATGATTTATTTCGATATCTGGTTTAATTTTTGAACGAAACCATGTGCGTTGTCTTTTCGCGTATTGATTTGTTTTTGTAATCCAGTTTTGAATTGCGTCGTCGCGTGAAATTTTGCCGGTTAAAAAATCAACCAATTGCATAGCACCGATTGCACGTGATGCATCCCAATTGTTTTGTATTATCGCGCGCGCTTCGTCCACCGCACCACCGGAAATCATTTCAGGAATTCGCGCAGCGATGCGTTCGCGCAATGTATTTGCATCCGGGTTTATTAAAATTTTAACTGTGTCCGATGGTAATACTGCACCGGTCCGCGCGTGTTTTTGATATTCGGTTATATGGGTACCGGTTTCGAAAAAAACCTCTAATCCGCGGGCCACTCGTTGTGGGTCGGTCGCGCGAAAATCAGCAGGCAACAAACTGCGCGCCATGTTTATATCACGTGATACTAATTCACGCGCACGACGGCGGGATTCGTCACTAACACCCGGGATTTCAGAAATTCCGTTTAACAATGCATCCGCGTAATATCCCGTGCCACCAACAAAAATCGCCGGGCGCCCTGCACTTTTTGCATCGTTATATGCCGCACGCGCCAGAGCCAGGTAATCACTGACACTTTGTTGCGTGGATAAATCAAGAACGGAAAACAATTTATACGGTACGCCATCCAATGTTTCTGATGCGATTTTATCAGTATTTCCGGCAAAAGGACTGGCCGATATATTTTCAATTCCGCGATAGATTTGCACGCTGTCGCAATTTATAATTACGCCATTTATTTTACGCGCCAACGCATCGGCAAATCCGGATTTGCCGCTGGCTGTGGGACCAACAATCAAATAATCGCGTGTTTTCATATTGTTTCAATTATACAGTCAAATATTGCAAATTCAAGCGGACAGCATAAAAATCTGATTGTTGTAGGCGCGCGCATATGATATCATTATGATGATACAAAGAAAGGATGTTTTATGAAAAAAGTCAGGGTTGCTATCAATGGTTTTGGTCGGATTGGACGTTTGGTTTTGCGGGCTGCGTTGGAATCGGGTCGTCGCGACATTGAATTTGTTGCCATAAATGATTTGGCACCGGCGGAACAGAATGCCTATTTATTGCAATATGATTCTGTGCATGGAAAATTGCCGGTGGATGTAAAACTGGATGGCGATTATATCATTGCGGGCAATCAAAAAATAAAATGTATTTCTGAACGCGACCCGGCAAAATTGCCGTGGGGTAAAATGCGTATTGATATTGTTATGGAATGCACGGGTTTATTTACCGCCGCGGACAAGGCGCGCGTGCATTTGGATGCGGGCGCAAAGCGCGTTTTGGTTTCTGCGCCATCGACGGGTGCGGACAAAACAATTGTGTTTGGCGTAAATGACAAAACATTAACCAAAAAAGATTTAATCGTGTCGAATGCTTCGTGCACAACAAATTGCTTGGCACCGGTGGCAAAGGTTTTAAGTGATAAATTCGGAATTGAAAATGGCTGGATGACGACGGTTCACGCGTATACCGGCGACCAGCAGTTATTGGATAAAACACACAAAGATTTGCGGCGCGCACGTGCGGCGGCGATGTCTATGATTCCGACAACAACCGGCGCGGCGCGGGCCATTGGTTTGGTTTTGCCAAAGTTGGCAGGCAAATTGGATGGAATTGCCATCCGTGTGCCGACACCTGATGTTTCGGTTGTTGAACTGATTGTGAATACGGCACGGGCCACAACCGCGGACAAGGTTAATGCGGCCATGCGTGCGGCGGCCAATGATATATTTGGATATTGCGACAAACCGTTGGTTTCGATTGATTTCACACATGATGCGCACAGTGCGAACCTGGACGCGACACAGACGCATGTTATTGACGGGCATTTGGTTCATGTGACCGCGTGGTATGACAACGAGTGGGGATTTTCCAACCGTATGTGTGATACGGCCGTCGCGATGGGCAAACTTTTGTAAAAAAATACTTGCAAAGTCGGTTTTAACAGTATAATATACTTAACGCTTTGGGGTGTTAGCTCAGCTGGTTTAGAGCGTCTGCCTGTCACGCAGAAGGTCGAGGGTTCGAGCCCCTTACATCCCGCCAGAGATTCAGCCGTCGAAAATCGACGGCTTTTCTTTATCAGTTTGACAATGCACGCACAAAGGGTATAATAACAATCATGAAAAAGATTATTCTGTGTTTTTTAACAATATCGTTAATCGCGTTGGCGGGCTGTGGTGTAAAATCGGATTTACAGCATCCGACCGAGGGATACCCACGTAATTATCCGGTGTATTAAAATTTTCTGGGGGTATGGCGACTACGAAGTGCCGCCATACACAAATGAAATAGTTATATGGGGGTATGGCGAAATTGGTAGACGCGCTGGATTTAGGTTCCAGTGGGGCAACCCATAAGAGTTCGAGTCTCTTTACCCCCACCATCCTTTGTCAATCCGTCTTCGCTTTGCTACGTCGAGACGATGGGCTTCGGTTGGCAGGCCACCGATTGTGTTTAATTAAAAAAAACTTGATTTGTCTAAAAAAAACGATAGAATACGGTGTGCAATAAAATAAAGGGTTATAAAAATGGCATCTAAGAAAGGCGCAGTCGAAGTTATCAAGTTGGAAAATAAAGAAACTGGTTTCTTTTATACAACTACTAAAAATACTAAGTCCGAAAATACCAAGGGCAAAATGAAATTCCGTAAATACGATCCAAAGGTTCGTAAACATGTCGTGTTTACAGAAGCAAAAATGCCTCACTAAATCAAAATTTCGCCCACTGAAAAGTGGGCTTTGTTATATTATTCAATGGGGGGTTAATATTATGTTTTTTATCAAGACTATTAAACGTTATGCAAAATCTTTCTTTTCCGATCATGGTAAAAACAATCGTGTGATTATTGTTGATGTTGATGGAACTGAAAAGGTTGTCAAACGGTTGGATGGTTGCCATATTAAATTCAAAGGCAGTAATAATACCATAAAAATCTATAAACCATATGGCGATTTGTCTTTGAATGCTGTTATTTGCAACAATACGAACATTGTATTAAAACCCAGTGTTTTGCCCAGGGGTATTAAAATTACGGGTTTTGACAATAACAACAATAATATTTATATTGGTGAAAATTTTTTAACATCTGGGACTGTGTCTATTGTTTTGTTGCGCGGCAGTGGCGATATTAAAATTGGTGATGATTCTATGATTGGATGGGACAGCGAAATAAGACTGGGCGACGGGCATAATATTATTGATGCCGCCACTGGCAAAATCATAAATAGCAATCAAAACATTAATATCGGAAATCATGTTTGGGTTGCTGCCGAGGTTTTGGTATTAAAAGGTGCAAACATTCCTGATAATTCCGTCGTTGGCGTGCGATCGATTGTCACAAAACATTTTGACACAACAAATTCTGTTATTGCGGGCGTGCCTGCAAAAATCGTTAAAACCGGTATTAAATGGACGTATGAATCACAATACTAATTCGCGTGAAGCGTGCGTGTTATATATTCGCGGATGATTTGTCGCCCGTATTTGGTTATTCCGAATACCGACATAATGCGCGCAAATAATTTGACAACACGCGCATAGTTTTTGTGCGCCCTGTATTTCCGTAATTGTTTTGTATATTTTGCAAATTCGGCCGTGTTCGGCGCGATATCGGATTTTGAGTATTTGAAATTATTATCGTCAAAAAATTTTTGCATATATTTTGTGACACCGATAATTTGCGGTATTTGTGTAAAGTGTGGCGTTGCGGTGGTTTCAATACTGCCCGCGATATAGGTGAAATTTAATTTTCTGAAATTACAAATATCGTTTTGGATTTCGGCGTTATCGTCGGGCATAGTGTTCCTTTTGATTTGGACAACTGTGGCACCGGGTTTCATAAACAACGACAGATGCAATGCCGTACCCGCGGTACCGGCCAATATTTTACAATTTTTCACCAATGTAATTTGTTCGGGCACCGACAATGTTTCGGGCCAAATGATTTTGTATCCATTTTTGGCAAAAATGTTTTCAATCTGTTTTTCACCAAATGTGCGGCCATCGTTCATTTTCGAACGCGACAGATATATTTTATCGTACGTTTTTAACCCCCGAACCCCCAATTTTTTGCCGATTGTATCAAACACATCCGTCATTATTGGTGATATATATTTGGTGATAACCGAACCCTGGGGCGGGACATAAATACCAGCAAAACGAGTGTTTTTTGATATTAAAATTATATTTTCAGGCTTAATTCCCAATGCACCCAACATTGTCATCACAAACGATGGCAAAGATTTCGTGCCGCGATTTACAACAAATACAAACTTTTGATACTTTTTATCCAAAGCGGGATATGCGCGGGCCAGGCCTTCGAGTAAAAAATGTCCAAAATGGGAAAATATATATCCGCAACCCATAAACACAACCGTTTCGTTTATAAAATCACAATTACGCGTAATACGCGAACAGGGGGGGGTAAGCCGCGGAATTCGTACACATCCATCAAACCGGTATGTTATGGATGCGTCACATAATTGCCCCTTTTCGTCGTATACCACCCCGGAACAATTTTGTTTATCGATACATATTGTCCCGTTTTTGACATATTCCACATCGTCCAAACCAACGTTGGGCGCGTTTTTATTTGGAAATGATTTTTTGTATTCGTTTGGGATATAGTTTTTTATCATTTTTTGTGCCTTTCGCATCGGAAAGTATCACAATATGAATTTTGGCGCAATGAAAAACCGCCGAACGGCGATTTTTGATAATTTTCAAAGTTCAAAGTGCAAAGTTCAATTAATGAAAAACTGATTATTTATTGTGTTGTTTGATTTGGGTCAGGACACATCTGGTCAATGCACCAACGGTTGCGTATTTAGAAAAGTCCGATTCCGGTAAAGAAACATCAAATTTATGCTGTAATGTATACAATGCCGCCATACAATCAAAATAAGATAATGTTTGTTTTTCCATAAATGCGGTTTTGTTCGTGACGTATGGCAAACCACATTCAGCCGCGATTACTTTCTTGATTTTGTTGGACATTTCGTTTTTGGCCATCGACAACCCCTCTTGTTTTTTTTAAGAATGTTTTTCTAATCGATGCCATTTATATTATTACCAACAAACACAGTTGTCAAATATTTTATTTGGAAAACTTGCCGCTACGCGGGAAACCGACCGGGATTGTGCGACCCTGGGACGCGCGTTTGGCAACCCATGGGGTTATATCGTCCAATTTTGTTGTGCCACGGCCCGTTGTCCAACCAAAACCGTCCGCCATATTAAAGAACATAACATCCAAAACATATGTGCGGTCCGCATTATATTTTTGTAAAATTACGCCCTTGCCCCGGGACATTTCAGGGATTTGATCGGCACTGAATATCAATAATTTATCGTTTGAACCGGATATCGCGACCGTGTCCCCAGAAACCGTCACACACATAATCGCAGGGTTGCCATATTCGACATTCATAACCTGTTTTCCATTTTTGGTTTGGGCCAGGCAATTTTCGCCACTGACGATAAAACCGGCACCGTGGCGCGACACCAATAAATATTTTGCCGATGTATCCAGTACAAATGCACGAACGATGTTTTCATCCGCCCCCAGGTCCACCATCATACGCACGGATTCACCAAATCCACGCGCCGATGGTAATTCGGCCGCCGCAATCGTGAACATTTTGCCCGATGCGCCAAATATATTGATTTTATCCGTACTGGTTGCGTGGAACGCGGTCATCAATGCATCGCCATCCTTGAACTTTACATCCAAATTGTTCAAATCCAGATGGCCTTTGGCCGCGCGAATCCAGCCCATTTCCGACATTATTACCGTCAATGGTTCTTTTTCAATAAAATCATCCGGATTCACAACAATGTCGTTGTTTGCCGTTTCCCATGTTGTGCGGCGACGACCAAGCGCAGATTTTTTATCATACATTTTTTTGATGTCAAGGAACCAAGCCTTTAACTGTTCACGTTGTAATTCATCGTTCGCCAATAATGTTTGCAATTTTTCCTGTTCCGCACGGAGTTCGGCATCCTCGCGCTTTATCTCCATTTCTTCCAGTTTGCGCAATGAACGCAGACGGGTATTCAAAATTGATTCAACCTGGATTTCGGTCAGATTGAATTCGGCCATCAGGACGGGTTTGGGCTCGTCCTCGTTCCGGATTATTTCAATCACCCTGTCCAGATTCAAGTACACAACCAGCAAACCGCCCAAGATTTCCAAACGATGCGCGATGTTTTTTAAACGCCAATTTGTCCGGCGAATTAAAACATTTTGTTGGTGCGCAATAAATGCACGCAAAACATCACCAATCGGCATAACACGCGGTGCACCGTTTGTATCAATCACATTGAAATTCATATTGAATTTAGATTCCAAATCCGTCATGGCAAACAAATGCGCCATCATTTTATCAACCGGGACATTTTTACTTTTAGGCGTGATAACAATACGGACATCTGTTGTTGATTCATCAACAATATCATCAACCAATCGCAATTTTTTTGCATCAACCAATTCGCCAATTTGTTCAACCAGTTTAGATTTCACAATACCGTATGGGATTTCGGTGATTACAACCTGGGACTGGCCACGGCCTAAATCTTCGACCGTCCATTTGGCACGAATACGAAATGCGCCACGACCAGTATCATAATTCTTGACAATAGTATCAAAATCATCAATTAAAACACCACCAGTTGGGAAATCAGGTCCAACCAATTTCTTCATAATTTGGGCAGTGGTGGATTCTGGTTTATCAACAACCAAGCACAGGGCGTCGCAAACCTCGGCCACATTATGTGTTGGAATATTTGTTGCCATACCAACCGCAATTCCCATACCACCGTTTGCCAATAAATTTGGAAACGCACCGGGCATAACCGTTGGTTCGACCGTTGTGCCGTCAAAGTTTGGCATCATATCGACACTGTCTTCGTCCAGCCCCTCCATAATCAACATGGCGGCCTCGGTCATTTTGGATTCTGTATAACGGTATGCTGCCTGGGGGTCGCCGTCAATATTACCAAAATTCCCCTGGCCATCAATCAACGGATAACGGACCGAAAAATCCTGGGCCAATCGGACCATTGCATCATATACGGATGAATCACCGTGCGGATGATAATGACCCAATACATCACCAACAACCGTTGCACATTTACGAAAAGCAGCCGATGGCGATAACTTTTGCCGCAACATAGAAAACAAAATACGACGGTGCACAGGCTTTAACCCGTCACGCACATCCGGCAGCGCACGCGACACAATCGTTGATACCGCGTATGACAAATAACGTTCGCTTAATGCGTCGCCCAATTGTTGTGAATCAATTCTTTCAGGTATATTTGCGCTGTTTTTCATAGTCTTTATCTTTGTTTTCTTTTCCAGCAATTTATAACATTTGAATATTTTTTGCAAGTATCATTTAAGAACATTTGCGCTTGGTTCGATTTAGCCTTGACCGACCGGCGTTTTTATGATAAAAAGATAATAGAGTAAATACCAAGGTTCCCAATATGTTGGGCGGGCTGTCGCGGTGACAAGTCGGGGTGTGTCTTGTTGGGCATATCTGAATGTACGTTGTGAAAAGACGACGAACCAGTGACGACAAAAACTCGTGGGTGGTTTTTGCGCGCCGATATAAAGGAACCAGGGATGAAATTCAAAAACATTTTACCATATTTGCTGTTTGGTTCTTTGGTCTTGTTGCCAAAGGGTGTTCAGAAATTTCATAATACAGACTATTCTTTACATGCACGACAAACTTTTATTAATGATGGCAAGGATGATTTGCAAAAAACGGCATTTGATAAAAAAGCCAAAGATTTATGCGATATATACATCGATTTTGTTTTGCAGGGTCAAAAAAATATCAAAAATGGCCGTGGCGGTCATCGAAAATCTGTGCTGCGTGAATTTCCTGGCGCATATACCCGTTGGTATTGCATATATGGGCAATACGTCCAATTAAATCGTGCTTTGTCGGAATTGGGCGATACACTGAATCTGATTCCGTTTGATGGGCGTCATTCTTGTCCTGAATTTCGCAGATTGATGAAACAGAAATACAGCAATGAAAAGTATGCCGGCGCGTTGCATAGTGGAAAGATGTATCGGTCTGATGCCGCATATCACACTGCTTTGCGCGCATATTTGAAACATAATCATATCGACGAATCCACACCCGACAGTGTGCGGCAAAAATTTATAAACCGGTTTGCACGCGATAATTTTTCTGTGGAATCGCTGCATCCGGGAACAATTTTGATTTATCAAAAGTCTGCGACACCATCAAACACCCATGCGGTTATGTTTTTAGGGCGCGGTCGGGTACAGAACGAGGAATTTATTCCAGATGAAAAAGGTAAATTTTTGTATGCGGGGTATAACAACGAATCTATTGAGGATGTATTTGGAATATACAATACTAATCGTATGTTTGCTGCGGATATCTTTTGTTTGGCGACAATAGAATACCAACAGGAATTCGATAAAATTCAAAATATGAATAACTGGGATTTATTCCGTTTTGTGTATGACGTTCCAAACAATACACATTATGCCACAGTGTACAATCGGCAACAATTGTTAGATATGGCACGGGATAAATATTTTGATAAAAAGAATTTTGTCGCACCACAACAAAATATACGTGTGAATACGGCATCATTTCCGATTGCCCCTGGCACACAATTTTTACAAAACAAATTGGGCAAGACAAAATAAAAAAAGGGGATTTTTATCCCCCTATTTTATGTTTAATTTCACGAATCCGTGCAAGAATTTCCTTTAAGTCGCCCTCGGTCGCGGCGGCCGTGGGTCGATTATGCACCCCGTCAGCCAAAACAATGCACAATGTGGCCAACAAGGAATTTTCCGGCAACGGCCCAATTTTATCCAAAATTTCACGGGCACGGGCGTCAACAATGCGTCCCAATTCCAACAGCCGTTCTTCCTGGCCATCTTCGCAGCCCATTTGATAATTTTTATTCACAATAGGTATGGTGACAATGCTCATATTTCTTATTTTCTCTTTAATTTTTCCAAAATTGACACAGATTTATCAATCATTTCAATTGCACGCGCGCGTTGAACACGCAGATTTTTAACCTGTTGGGTCAGGATTGCCACCTCGAGATCTGTTTGGCGACCGGCCGCAGACACATCAGAACGCAGTCCCAACACCGCATTTTCCAGCGAATTTAATTCTTGAAATATTTGTTGTTTTAATTCTGTCATGATATTTCATATATTACGACATTTTTTATATGCGTTCAACCATAAAATGTGATATAATACTTGCGATAAAAAAGTTTATTTTGGGGGTTTTGGTTTATGAAAACAAAAATTATTTATATTTCTGGGGCCGAAGTTTTTAATATGCGCGATGTGCATGATGCTTTTGAAACCGTACGCCGTGAACTGGGGTTGGGAATGGATACCGTGTTGTTTGGTGTTCCCGTTGATGCCGAAGATGCTTTGGCCGGGCAATTTGATTCCGTAAAAACCGCTGATAATACAAGTGCCGTTATTACACAAGACGTGCAACCCACGGACGAAATTATACCTGTGGAACAAAAGCCAAAACGTACAAAGAAAAAAGCCGAAGTTGACAAGGTTGTCAACGTCGCCCCTGTTGACGAAGCGCCACAAAAAGAAGTGATTCCTATATTATCTGTGTTGGGTGGCGATGTAAAACCAGAGCCCGTTCAAGAAATTAAAGTCGTCGAAGAACCAATTGTTATCGAGAATATTCCTGAGGTTGATGATTTAGATATAAATATTGATTTATCTGAATCCCATATAGATGATGACACAATTATGGATACAGACGATGCCAAATTCGAAAAAGCAACAAATGATTTTACAAGTTTTGATGCCGCAGATATTGACCAAGATATCCCAACCATAGAGCCAGAATCTTTGACAATCCAGGAATCCGAGGAAGAAGACAATCAATTGGAAAAATTGTTGCAATCTGTGCAATCTCTGCACGAAGACAAAGATGAAACCGTTGACGATACGCCGATTGAATTGGAAACCGTCACCGACGAAACGGATGCAACATTGGAAAAACTGGCCACGGAATTTGCCGAAAACCAGGATAAAATTGTGAACACCACCAAAAGTTCTGCGCGGTCTGGGCGTATTGGAAAATTGAAAAACATTTTGCCATTTAAAAAAGCGAAACGGACTGAATCCAACCTGATGGGCGATTTGTTTGGATGGGCCGGCGTTGCCGCAAATGATGAAGAATTTGGTATTCCTGAATTTTTCCCAACGGCCGCAAAAAAATAGGATAAACGCGTATGGAAAATTTGGCCAATGTGGCAAAAATACTGGACAAGGCAGGATATACATTAAAAAATTGCCAAAGCGGTTTTTTATGCATCCAGGATCCAACCTGTATTTGGCCACCGTTGATATCTTTTATCAATGTTGCCTGGGTTATTTTGGCTGTCATTACGGCTTTTTTATTGGCCGGATGGGGAATTACTATGTTGCGTGGTGCAAATCATAATATGGTAAAAAATTTGCGGACGTTGGTTTTAATTTTTGGCACATTGTCTGTGGCATTACCCGCGGTAAATGTTTTGGGCGCCGGCAAGGCAATTGTAAATCAGTGCGATACTATTATGGTTTCGGCCGAGGAAATAGATGCTTTGGTTCAAATGAAAAGTCAAACTTTGCAAGATGCAGGTTATGAAAACTTTGAAATCATAGATTCACAATTTGATGATATGGAATTTAATTTTTAATTTTTGTTGAACAGCCCCAGATTGCGCGCAGAATAAATAGAATATTTTGACACCAATATATGGTCATATAATTGCACATCGATGGTTTGCAACAATTTTTGAATTGCCTCGGTTGTGTCCATATCTGCCTGCGAAAAACCGTTATCTGTATTTGGATGATTATGCATTAAAATCACACTTGTGGCGTTAAATTTTAACGCATTTTTAACAATATCACGCGGAACCAGGTTTGCATAATCAAAAGAACCCGTGCTGTGCGTTTCGTCATTTATTAAACGATAATCAGAATCCAAATATAAAATATGAAATTCTTCGACAGGTTTGCTGGCCAGCAACCATTTGCAATAATTTTTCAATACATTTATATCGTGAAAAATTGGTCTGTCGCCCAATTCATTTCTGTATCCATCCAGGATAATTTCATACATTAATTTTATAAATATCGCGATATTGCGACCAACACCGGGAAACGCAATCAATTCTGCAAAAGGCGCCGATAAAACCTGGCCAATAGAACCAAACTTTTTAATCAATCCGTGTGCCAATGGACGAACATCACGACGCGGGACTATATAACCCAACATCAATTCCAATTTTTCATATTCCACCAGTTTGTCGTCTAAAAATTTTTGACGCAATCTTTCACGATGTCCGTTATGAAAATTAGAATCCGATGCAGCCAATTTTTATACCATTTTTTCTGTGAATATTGTGACGCCATCCTCGGTAATACCAAGTGTGTGTTCCCATTGGGCCGACAAACCGCCATCGACCGTCCGCGCAGTCCATCCATCGGCATCAATTTTGCATTTTGGCGAGCCAGTGTTTATCATAGGTTCAATCGTGAATACCAGGCCCGGTACCATTTTCACCTTGTCCCACATTTTATCGTAAAAGTGGAAAATTTGTGGGTCGTCGTGCATAACCTTGCCAATGCCATGTCCAACAAAGTCACGCGATATTGAAAAACCGTGCGGTTTAACCACAGCCTCGATCGTTTTGCCGATTTCAGACAACGGCACACCCGGCGCACATACCGCAATCGCGGCATTCAAGGCGTCTTGGCACGTTTGGACCAGTTCGCGCGCCTGTGGCGACACATGTCCAATCATAAACATACGCGACGCATCACCGTGGAACCCTTTGAATTCGGCCGTTAAATCGACATTGATTATATCGCCATCCTTTAATATTTCATTATCGTTTGGAATACCATGCACGATTACATCGTTTACAGATGTACAAATACTTTTCGGATACCCCTGGTACCCCAGGTCCGATGAACACGCACCATTGGCACGTAAAAATTCCGCGACCAGCCTATCTATTTCGCCGGTGGAAATACCCGCCACGATATACGGTGTAATATAATCAAAACAACGCGCAACCAAATCACCAACAACACGCAAGCGTTTAAAGTCTTTTGGTGCATATACAGATGCCAGCATTACTTTCGCCTCCTTAATGCCATTTTAGTAGTTTTCAATGCCAATTTTAATGAAAAATCGCGCAATAAAATTTCCGGATTCATACCCGTTGTGCGCAATTGCCTTTCCAATTCATTTAATCGAATTAAAACCGCGTCTATATCGGGTTCGGCCCATATCTTCATCGCACGATTGAATTTATCAGATACTTTCCAAAACAAACGTGGTAATTGGCCGTCAACCACCGCAGTTAAAAGTTTTTTGAAATGCGAATCCAACATACGTATCAACATGTTTGGTTCAACATTGTCATACATCAATCGATCCAGCGCAGTCATCGTTTGTGGAACATAACCCGCCGTCAAAGAATATAAATAATCATCAATATCAGATGCAGATGTATCAGGCAAACATCTTTCAACATCATCTAATTCTACGATTTTTTTGTCACCGACATACAATGCAATCTTGGTTAAAAAACCACGTGTAATACCGCGGTCACCGCCCAAGTGCGTTGTCATATATTCCATGGCATCCGGGGTTATTTGATCGATTCCGGCGGACGCAGATAATGTATCACGTATCAATGTCGCCAATGTGCGCGCGTCATCGGTATAGCATGGCAATGCCGCAACATTATCGCCATTTTCAAACATAGTGCGCAAACCACCACCGGCACGCAATTCCCCAGCGCACACGATAACCGTCGCACATAACCCGGGATGAAAAACTAAATCCGATAACAGTTTCGCAGTTGCATCACCCGCATTGGACACAATAACCATTTTTTGGCCACCGAACATGGACGGGCTGCAACTTTCGGCAAACAAGGCATCCTGGCGATCACGAAATTCATCGGCATCAACGGAAAATAAATTATCTTTATCAATTTGTAAAATTTCAACCGCTTTATCACACAGTTCATCAACCTGGCCGGCATCGGGTCCGTAAATCAGAACCGCCCTGACATTTTTTATACCGTTTTTAAAATCAGATTCTTTCCACTTCATTATTTTTTCGATTGTTCATATTTTTGCGTTTCTGCGATGGCGCGACTGCTGATTTTATCGGCCAATACAGATATAGTATTTTGAACCGCATTATTATATGATGCGTTCGCCGCAACCAAGTATCGCACAAATGTGTATGATTCAGATGCACTTTCACGACCAGATGCAATAACGTCATCGCCGGCGTATAACTTGTAATTGGCATTCAATTTAATTGCCTGCCACGTAGCGGTTCCTGTTGTATCCAAACCTTTATAGGTCCTTTGTGGTTCACTGAGGTTCACGACCAATTTATATGTTGCGCCCGTATCATGTGCGCCACCAAATTTTGCATTTAATGCATTACGCAATTCGATACCGTTTATGCCATTGATTCTGTCGACATAAATATTCGTATCGTTCCCAGAAAACATTGGTGTAAACCCACACCCAGCCAGCAATAACAAAGTGATTATTTTTTTCATATCATGACCATTTTTATTATGTTAACGGTTTTCCTGTTGCTTTTTATGTTTATATTACCTACACTTTTAATAAATCGCAAGAGGGAATGATGAATATTTTTATCACTGTTTTGGTGGCGTTGTTTTTGGGGGCTTATTATATTTTCAGTGCCCCATCTGTGCGTAATATTTCGGCCGAAACAGAATACGCTATAAAATATGCTGACCTGCGCGGAATTATCGAATGCACCGCGGCGGTTCACAATGCGAATTTGAACGGGACTGAATTTAACGATGTTTGTATTGAACAAAATGGGATTCAATCTGATATTATTTGTTTGGATAAACGTATGAATATAACCGGATGCGGCGGCAAAAGCGTGTATAATTATGTCGTCACTACATCGGGCGCAATACCAGAAACACAGTTTAATAATACCATGACTATATTGGAAAAAAATTTTGCCGATGCTGGAAATTTTGGCGTTTTTCAATCGGGGGTTGTTATTTCGGGTTCGACCGTCACAAATCGTTCCGTGCCCAAGGCTTTGGTTTCACAGATGGGTATGTCCGACGGCCAGTTGGTTTATATAACCCAGTTTGCAAAAACCGAACCGGCGGCCATGTTTGCATCCAGCACCGTTGACGATGTCGTGTGTCCGGTTGGCACAACAAAAATTTTACGCTTTGGACGGTGGCAATGCATTGGATACAACACTAAAACCAGTTGTCCTGGGGACACAGTGTGGGATTATAACGTCCAGGATTGTGTGGCCGACGATTCGTTAAGGCCGCTTTGCAACTCATCACAAACGGCAATCATGATTGATGGAATATGGGAATGTGTTGACCCTTTCCCAGATAGAAAATGCGCCGGGGATACGGTGGCGAAATTAAATTACACAACAATGGAATGGGAATGCATTGCGGACCCAAACAAGGCGGCCGATACAAAAAAATGTTCACATATTAAAATGCCGGTAAGCCCGGGGCGCGGTAAATCGTCGATGGGTATTGGGCGATTGACCTGTACAGATTGTGAAAAAATGATTGTGGACGAAAATACATGCGTTGCGCATTGTGTGCCTGATGCTGAAAAAGTATCATCTGGGGCTTGCTATCCGGGGGATGCAACGGAATGCACTGGTGATGACAAGGGGTTATATTTCGGATTCCCAGATGCAAAATATATTAATTATGTCAGCGATGTTGCCGGCAAAACAATTATTATGGATTCATCATATTCACAAAACAGAAAATTTAATTGTATGGATTGCGGCGAACGCGGTGTTGATACAGAAAAATCGTTTCCGCCATTTATTACCGTGTGTAATTAAATATTCCCACAAAATTTAACAATTTTGCGGGGCCCGACAAAAAAACACCCACAAAGACATAGTTTTGTGGGTGTTTTTTATTATTTTTGACGACCGTTTAATTTATCGTTCGCGCTGCGTGTAAAATCCATATATTCTTGGATTTGCGTGTTTATTTTTTGGATGCGTTCACGGTAATCTGCGATTGATTTATTATTGCTGGTAATTTGGCCCTCGCAATAGCGGATATCGCCTTCGTATTCTTGTCTGTCGTGCCAATCATCCGATTCATCCAAATATTTTTGACTGGATTTGATTTCTGCGTTGTGTTCAACGTTTTTCTTTTCCAAATCCGCAATTTGCTGTTGCAACCCGTTGGCTTCTTGGTTCAAAGAAGCAATCATCGAATCAAATATATTTAATTGTCCTGACATTTTGCCCTCCTTTGGGGTTGGTTTCACTATGAAATATAACACTTTTTAACCTTTTGTCAATACCTGCGTTCGAAAAACCATATTTTTGTCAAGATATAGTGTGTCAAAGCACATTTTATCACTATATTTTGTGTTTTTGATTAAATTCCGAATCGAGTATTGGGGTACTGAAAGCGCTTTTTAGAATACAAAACACGGTTTTGTGTCAACATCTGAACGATTCGTCACTTAAAAAGTGGCGGATTTTATACCTTTTTTCAATGCAAGCAAAAAAATATAAAAAATTGTTTTTTATGTGTTGAGATTATTTGCTGTATACTATATATTGGTGTTAGCAAAATTAAAAATCACTATATATAGATTTAAGGGTATGGGTATGACCGAAACAAATATGACTTTTATTACTAAACAAACCAAGATTACAAAACGTTCTGGGGACGTTGTCGATTTTGATGCAGCAAAAATTTATAACGCTATTTCCAAGGCTGTGGCCGCAACACACGAATTAAACGATTCCCAGGTTTTCACAATTACTCAATTTGTGTTGAATAAATTGGATATCGCATTCGCCGATAAAGTTCCAACCGTTGAACAAATCCAGGATACGGTTGTTCAAACTTTGATGGATTCGCGCGCATACAAAACGGCCGAGGCTTATATTATCTATCGCCAAAAACGTTCCGAAATCCGTGATGCAAATATTGATGCGGTCCAGGTTATCGACGGCTATGTGACCGAGGCTGACTGGCGCGTCAAGGAAAACGCAAACATTGGTTATTCTATTGGTGGGTTGATTTTGCGCACGTCTGAACGCGTGACTGCGGAATATTGGTTGCACCTGTACCCCCAGGAAATTGCCGATGCACACAAATCTGCGGCGTTTCACATTCATGATTTGGGTTGGTTGTCGGGTTATTGTGCCGGTTGGTCTTTGCGTGAATTATTATACGAAGGATTCAACGGCGTTCCGGGCTATTTGCAATGCGGCCCGGCAAAGCATATGGCAACCGCGATTTCGCATATGGTGAATTTCCTTGGGACGTTGCAAAAT
>CADCAA010000008.1 GCA_902799285.1 uncultured Pseudomonadota bacterium | reverse complement strand
AGATATTTATTTGCAACTTTAATCTTGGCGGGATGTGCCGAGACCAAACAAAAACACGATTGGAACGCAGAATATACAAACGCCCCAACCGGCACCCCGACCCAGATGCAGTATGGTTCATACTATTCCGCATACGACGCGCCCGATACCCAGCATAATATCGCGGTATTATTGCCAACAACCGGCAATGCTGCATCCGCCGGCCGTGAAATACGTAATTCTATTGAATTGGCATTATTGCAACATTCATTAAGTCAGTTAAATGTGAATTTCTATGACACCGCACCGGACGCCACATCTGCAATCAATAGTGCATTGGCAACCAACCCCGAAATCATAATCGGCCCACTATTTTCATCGGACGCGAATATATTGCGCATGACCAAGCCTGAAAATATGCCGGCAATATCATTTACATCTGATGCAAACGCGGTTGGCGATGGCGTTATGACAGTGGCCTTGATGCCAACAAACAGTGTTGAATTAATTGTTCGCGAAATGTTCTATGACGGGGTAAAAAACTTTATCATTATGGCCCCAAACACAGAATCCGGAAAAATTATGGCGGCAACGGCCAAACGTGCTGGCGAAATATACGGCCCAATTACCACCGGCATATTTTTATATAACGAACACGATAATGATAATTTAAAAGAAATCGCCGAATCCGCATCTATGAATCGCGCACGCACCGCGGCGAACAAACGTGCCCGCGCAGTATTATCGGATATTTTAACAAACGAAAGTTTAACCGGAATTGAAAAATCAAACCTGTATTACCAATTGGATAAAGTATCAAAATCTGACACATTGGGCGCATTACCGTATACAGCCGTATTATTCCTGGGAAATTCGGACGACACAAAAACACTCGGTTCGTTTATGCGTTATTATGGCGCTGATTCTCGTTCTGTCCAGTTTTATGGCAGTGCACTGTTGGACAACACAGACATCGCGGCCGATTATACAATGATGGGAACAAAATACGCCACCCTGCCCGAACAAAATCAAACATTTATAAATTTGTACAAAGAAACATATGGCAACCTGCCATCGCGCCTTGCTACATTTGGTTTTGACGCGGCAAACATCGCAATGGGCACCGTGTATTCAAACAAAACACCGGCGGCATATTTACTGGACCCCAGTGGTTATGCCGGCATGGACGGCATCGTCCGCCTGAAACCCAATGGCGACAGTGAACGCGGTCTGCGCATTATGCAGGTTAACGGTTCCGGCACACCAATCATGGTTAAAAACGCACCCGAAAACTTTATCAATCCAATTTATAATATTGAACAGCGTCAGATTACACCTGCATCCGAAATGTCGTTGCAAACACGTGGCATAAATCCAAACGATTTCATAAAAATTCCAGAACGATTTCGGTCTAAATACAAATCCGAAACATATGGCACAAATATGACAGAATCCGATCAACCAAAACCACAAACGGTTATCACTGTGATAAACAGCACACCCGATGAAACAGCGGTCGTTGATTCTGAATATAAACCCGTGCAATTGGAATCAATCAATAAAACCATGATAGATGCGGTTGAAATAAACGAATAAAAAACGCACCCAATCGGGTGCATTTTTTATTTCTTCCACCGTTTTAATGTTGGAAAGACCGTTTCACAATGCCGCCGCATTTCATCGGCCGATTTCATACTGGCCTGTTTATAAAACGGCACATTCATTTCAATATATTTTTCCATTGAAACCTTATCAACAAATTCACCATTTTTATAGCAATAAATACAATAGTCAGAATTTTTCGAACCATCTTTTTCCGTTCCAAAAACCTTTTCATCAACCATAGGCATACTGCAACTTTGACAAATCCGCGACATAAAAAACTCCTTTTGTACCCATTATACCACGAATAGCAGAAAACAAACAAGAATTTACCGATTTAATGCAACAGGTAAAAGAGTTTAAAGATAAGTGGTTGATTTCACCAGTGGGTGAAATTGAATTCACAAAGATTTTGATTTTTTAATGTATGGTTTTATAATAAGAATACATTGCGGAGAAATAGTATGAAAAAATTATTGATTATATGTATTTTATTATTAAGTGGATGCTCTTGGTTCAGAAAAACAGATGTTAACTGGGTTCCTGATGTTAAAACAGAACAAGTTACATGTTGTGTAACAGACCAACAGGTTCATGGAGCTATTTATTCTGCATTGATATATCGTAAATTAAATCATAAATGGAATATAAAGGCTAAAACAGATAATAGTTTTATTACAGATATATCTTGTGGGAAGCAAAAAATAGAAATGGTTTTTGAAAACACAGACAAAAAGTATACGATTGCTGTAAATACCGGCAACATAGAGGATGTTTATAATTATCGTTATTGTATAGAATCTCATACAAATAAAATTAATAAATATATAAAGATATATTTGAAGAAGGCAATTAGAAAAGCTGCTAGTAAAGAACTTAGTGGAGTAAAATAACTTTTAAATATCGGAACAAATTTATTCGAAGATTGGTAAAATTTAGTGTTTTTTATATATGCTTTCTTCGAACCACCCGAACAGTATAAAATCCAAACAAAAACCGCACTTTTGAAGTGCGGTGTATCTTTTGGTGGGAGTGGGTGCTACCCTGATAAACAATAAATAAAAATCTATTTGTACTTATTTGAACGAATTACGTGGGTGGATTCCCTCTGGCATAGCCCTGCGGGTAAACCGTAACGATTGTGGTGCGTTACACTTCCACAATCTACTTGTTTTCGAACCAGCCAACTGACGTTGGCGTGGTATCAAATCCAAAACACACGACCACAAAATAAAAATACCACCGTCTCGGTGGCATTTTTATTTTGGTGGGAGTGGGTGGATTCGAACCACCTCAGTCGTAAGACAACAGATTTACAGTCTGCCCCGGCTCTCCAACTCCGGCGCACGCCCAAAACTAAATCTCGATTCTTTTTGTCCGCCTCCGCCTAAGGCTACGGCAGGACACTGAATTTTTTTAATCGTGCGCCCTGCGCGCGATAACAAAAATTCGTGGTGCGGGCAGCGGGACTCGAACCCGCATATCAAGCTTGGAAGGCTTGCGTACTAGCCCTTGTACTATGCCCGCAATAAATCCGAGCCCACAGATTATAACCTATCTTTCCCGAAACGCAAGGATTTTTTATTGCTTAATCGGCGGGAAACAAGTCACCCCATCGGCCTGGCAACAATTAAACCCTAAATCACCTAAATCGGTATATGATTCACCGGCACAGCAACCATTTACATCCGGATTTGTTCCGTCATCACATAACGAAAAATCTTTTTCCATCACAATTGGCGGAAAACATTTTTCATTATTTTCCGTACAACAATTAAATCCCAAATCACCTAAATCAGTATAATTTTCACCTGGGCAACAACCATTTGCATCCGGTTTATCACACGACACACTCACGTTATCTTGATTTTTTGACGCAGCAGAATCTGATTTAGCAACCTCGGTCACAACAACTTTTGCGCGTCCAATTGAACGGCCACCGGCACGTTTCATACATTTATTACGCCAATCAGATTTCAAACTATTCAAAGTTGCCGTTTGACCCTCATCCAATTCTGCAATTGCGCCTAACCTATCTATTTCAGATTTTATATCATCGCAATTCATACGCTTTGCAACACCCCTATCTGATACAACCTCTTCAATAACTTCATTATCATCCGCAACCGCAGTCGCAACATATACCGCCGGAATCAGCGCACATATCGATAAAGCCAATATAATTTTATGCATAATAAATCCTTTTTATTCGTTAATGATTTTTTCGACCTGCATAATAAAATCAATCGCAGGATTAGTCAGTTTTTTAGCCTTGTTAAATATTTCTTCGGCATCCTTTTGCATTTTCAAACGCTTGTACGTTTCAACAACTTCAATAGTATCATCCTCGTTAAACTTGTCGTCTTGGACCGCACGCGCGATTTCCAACTCTTGCTTTGCCAATTCAACATAATTAGAACTATTTTCTGGACACCCACGTTCCGCCATCACGGCATAAATCTTTGCCCGATCAATTCTGTCCTGGGCCGATGCACCAACATAATTACTGGGCAACCGAACCTGTAAATCGCGTTCAATTTGTAAACATGTTTTCCCAGATTGCACTTCGTCACAGGCAATCGCCAAAACCGCGGTTAAATTTTTCACCGCCTGGGCATACCTTTCATTATTTTCGGGACAACCATACGCCATCAATTTTTTATAAACCTCTAAATCATCTTTGTTGGCCGCACAATCATTTTCGCGATTATACAGCCGTGATTCCAAAACGCTTTCAATCGCCTGACACGAAGTCAAACTTTCTTCTGTGGTCGGCACAACATTTGATACATCTTGTTTTCCATGCATACCACCGTTCCAATTTGCAATACCAATTCCCGCCATCAGTCCACAAACAAATAACACAACAAAGACACTCCAAACCTTGAATTTGGAAAACCTTCCGTTTTTATCAATCATTTCTCTCTCCTTTTACGTTTTATAATTTGTTCACGATACCATCTGCGATGGTAATTCTTCTATCTGCACGTGCGGCCAAATTCATATCATGCGTCACAAATAACATCGCCATTTTATTCTTACGCACAATACCCAACAGCAAATCAAACACAGCCGACGCGTGCGCCGGATCCAAACTGCCCGTTGGTTCATCGGCCAAAATAATTTCTGGATTATTCGCCAACGCCCGTGCCACGGCCACCCGCTGCTGTTCACCACCCGACATTTCGCCCGGCAAATGCGACGCACGATGGTCAACATTCACCGCCTTTAATAATTTCAAAGCCCGCGCGGCGGCGTCCTGTTCCACAACACCATTTGCCAACATCGGCATCATCACATTTTCCAACGCAGTAAAATCAGACAATAAATTATGCCGTTGATACACAAAGCCCAATTTTTCCCGACGAACATTTGTCCGCGCCAAATCATCCATTTGATGCACCGGCACAGAACTGATTAAAATACTGCCCGATGTCGGTTTATCCAACAACCCAACACATTGTAATAATGTCGATTTACCCGATCCCGACGGCCCAACCAATGCCACAATTTCACCGCGTGACAAATCAAACCCACCACCGGTCAACACATGCAATGGTTGCCCGCCTTCCATAAAAATCTTTTTAATATCACGCACAGACAAAACCACATCTGGCTTTTTGACACGCGACAAAGAATCCAATATATTTTTTGCCATAACTTATTTATCCCTTCTGTTTAATTCGGCAATCAAAGCCGTTGCCGTAGATGGTGCCAAAACATATGTCGTTTTAATTCCAAATTGTTTTAATTTTTTATCCACAGAATTTTCTTCATCTATATCACGTACACTGTGCATATCACAAAAATATTTTATCTCTGTGGGCGCAAAACCAAACAAAGCGCCATATACAAATCCCTGTGGACTTTTTGGATTTATATTTTCTAACTCTGAATTATTGCGTTTTATTTCATCCATATAGTATTTCATATCACGATGATTTTTTTTACGACGCATTTCCCACACAAAACGAACAATTTGTATTTTATCCATTCCGGTCAAAGTTTTATCAGATAAAACACGCGACATATAATCCGAATAAAATCCATTACAAAAATGTTCCAATGCAATTTTATCTTGGAATTCTTGGGGGCTTAAATTATCCGGTAATTTATATTTCCAAAACAATTTTTTTGAAAATTTTACACCCATTTTTTTCAAATCGTTTGATAAATTCTGCGCCGAAGAATCCCAGACACTACCACCAAACGGCAAACTTTTATATGCCATTTTCAAAACATAATCGCGCAATTTTTTTGATAAACCTTTACTCATTCCGCAACACCTCGACTGGGTCTGTATTTGCCGCTTTCCACGCAGGATACAACGTCGCCAAAAATGCCAGCAATATTGCAATCACCGCAATTCCAAATACCGTCCAAAACTCTACACGCGATGGTAATTCAGACAAATAATACAATTCCGCAGGAAACAAATCACGCCCCGTCATCCATTGGAAAAACCGACGAATTGGTTCAACATAAATTGCGATTATCGTCCCCAGTATTGTTCCCAACGCCGCACCAATAACACCAATCGTTGTACCCGACAAAACAAATATTTTTATCATGGATTTTTTTGACACACCAAAAGTGCGTAATACCGCGATATCTTTGGATTTATCTTGGACCAACATAACCAGTGATGAAACAATATTAAACGCCGCAACAATCACAATCAGCATTAAAATCAAAAACATAACATTTGACTCAACCTGTAAAGCACCGACAAAACCACGATTCAAATCACGCCAATCACGCACAACAAAACCATCCGGCAGCAAACGCATCAAAGCCTCGCGCACAGATGTAGTATTTTCTGCATCACGCAAAAACACATCAATATGCGTCACCGCATTTCCAATATTTAAGTATTTTTGTGCGGTGGCAAGTGGCATAAACACATATCCCGAATCATATTCATACATCCCCATAAAAAATGATGTTTTCACCGGATACGACATAATACGCGGCATTGAACCAAATGGCGTCGGCGTCGCCGCATTCGCAGAAACAATTGACACTTCATCCCCAATTGTTGCACCCAAATTCCGTGCCAAAGATGCCCCAACAACCAATTCACCATCCTTGATTGCTGTCAAATCTTTACCATAAAAACGCGCACCACCATTTGTCTTAGCCACCAAGTCCGCCATATTAATTCCGCGAATCATCGCCCCAGAATTTTTGCCATTATGCGTCACCATCACCTGACCTTCGGCAATCGGCACAATGGATGTGGCATTTGCCATCACAACTTTGTTTTGTTTTATTTTATCTATTAAATAATTATAATCCGAAATCGCACCATCTTGATGATAAACAACGATATGCCCGTTCATACCAATAATGCGTCCCAACAATACATCGTGAAACCCGCCCATGACCGACATAACCACAATCAATGTCGCAACACCCAACATAATACCAATCAACGACACCCAAGACACAACCGATCCAAAACCGCGCTTTTTTGCACGCAGATATCTAAACGCAACTTTCTTTTCCAGTTTTGAAAACAACATATAAAATTCCCTTTTAGTTATTCAAAAACTCTCTTAAATCATCGCCAATCAAATTCATTTTGTCATTATCTGATTGATTTGCATCAACAATAGAAATTATTCTGGGCGACATAAACACAACCAATTCTGCAAACGGACTTATCAGCGTTTCTGGTGTCGTCACAAAAGAATGCGTTGGAATACCAATAATTACATAGTTATCACCAACACTGGACGGAATATTGAACGATGTCAACTCACCATATTTAGTTGTCAAAACAATCTTCGCATCAATTTTTTGATAACCACCATAATCACCGTATTTACCGGTTGCACCAATAACTAAATCTGTTTCCAATCTGTCTTCCTTACTGCATTGACCAATATCAAACCGCGATTGCCAACCATTTGGAATTGAAAAAGTCCCCTGGGAAATCAACACAACATTGGATTGCCGTGCCAAAAATTCCTGTAAAGTTTTTGTATTTATTTCCGGCCCCACAACCAGCGCACGCCCCACAACACCCGGTACAGACATTTTAATATTATTTTGCCCAAACGCCGGCAGCAAATTCATCCAAATAATCGGATTATCAGATTTTGGATAAACACGATAAACATCCATATCCCACGCCAGCATATATTTTTTCGACGCGATATCAGCAATTATTCTGGAAACCTCGCGCTCGGTCTGGTAATCACCTTCGAACACAACTGTTTTATCAGACCAGTTCACCAACAAATTCCGCACATCTGCGCCATGCATCGCGTCCAATAACGCCATAATAATCGCCTGGTCCTTTGGCATTTTAATCATCCATTTTGCACGATGCTGTAAATGAATTTCGGCGGTTGTCGCATCATATGAATAATACGCCCGACCCATTTTTGATATCAATTCAACTGTATCAGACAAAGTTCCCGATTGCACTTCGCCCGAAATTTTTTCAACCAATTGTTCATCCGTCACAATCGATACATCGGTTCCATTTAATAATTTATTTAATGCCGCCGCCACAGTCACATCCCGGAATTTATATTGTTCAACCGCCAAATCCGGCAACGCATCACCCTTGCCCAAACGCACCATTTCAATCTTTTCTTCGGGCACAACCGATACCACAGATTGATTATTCCAATCAACCGTACACCGCATAGGCAATTCCACAGAAAACCTTTGCGCAGTATCCGTTGTCAAAGCGGCCTTTTTCGGGAAAATCGGCACAGACTTTTCACTAATCACCATATTTTCAACAACCGTCACCGTGTCATACATCGGAACGTCACTTTCCGTGGTCTGACACCCTGTGATTACAAAACATCCCAAAAACATCAACAAAAATTTTTTCATATTCTTTCTCCGTTCTTAAAGATAACCTACTATATGTTCATAATTTTTTCAAATTCTTCCAGCGTCATTTCATAGATTGGTTTTTCCGTTGGCGTCACCATATCTTTGACAGATTCAAATTTTTCCTGGAATATTTTAATCACCCGCGCAACATCCGCCGGCACATTACCTTTTTCCAATAAACGACGACCATATTCCGCAATATATTCCAACACATCGGCAACAAAGAAACGGCCAACATAATTTTCCATATTGATACCGCCCTTTTCAATACAAATAGCCGACATAGTGGTCAGCATTTGATTATAAAAATTTGCCAACTTGATAAAATTTTGAACAGATATAGCCATAACTTTCTCTTCCCTTTTTTTATCATTATAAAAACTATTGCCCCCCGAACGCAAATGAATTATAATAAGAAATATGAAAATAAAACAAATTGCATTATTACTTGCTTTGACGGCATGTGCGTCTGCCAATCGCGGCAGTATTGACGACGCAACAATATTAAATTGGGAGAACGAGGCCGTCACCACCGAACAATTTGTCCGCGACCACAAATCATGTTTGGGAATAAAATCCAAAGATTACACCCCTCGTTCGCGTATTGCGCGCTTGCTTTCACCGAACCAAAACGACCAAATGCCGGATTGGGATGGAATTTGGGTGACTTTCCAATCAAACGAATATACGGACGTGGGCCAACGCGCATTATTGTCCGTTCCGCGGAATCGCGCATCAAAAACCGTCGGTGCATATCGTCGCTGTATGATGCGTCGTGGATATTTATTGCGCGCAATGTAAAAATTATTTTTCCACCCTTTCTTATTATTAAAAAATATGTTATAATGCAGGGTATGAAACGCTCTATTTGGTTTTGGTTGTGTTTTATCATCGCTGTTATTTTGGCGATATATTTTACTTCACGTATAATTATGACTTTTTCTGGAATGGGCAATATGTCCAAATTACACAAAACAATTATCACGGCCGACGTCGGAAACAAGGATATGACCGCACTTTCTGCGGCGGCATCACTGCCCAAAAATACAAACTTTTATTCAATAAACCTGACCGATTTGAATAATAATATAATGACCGTCCCCGGGGTTCGCGATTCATCTGTGCGGCGATTACCAAACGGAAATTTAATTATCCGCGTATCTTTTCACCGTTTTGTGGCCGCATGGACCGATGGGGAAAATTATTTTCCATTATCTGACGACGGCACAATTGCAAACACCCCGTCTGATGAACGTCCAACATCTGCAATTTTATTCCGTGGTCCGGTACCAAACGACATAAACGAAATTACAAACGCGGCAAACGATATGCTGACCGACATTGATTACATAGAATGGATTGAAAACCGTCGTTGGAATATCCACACCCACGGCGGCATCACAATAAAATTACCGGAACAAAATTTTGCATCGGCTATTGCGCGACTAATCACAATAAACAAAAACCATAATATATTCGGACGCGACATCACGGTGATTGATATGCGCGACCCGGCACGTATATTGGTTAAATAAAATGAACCTGTTTGATTCTTGCTTTTTATGTTTAGATATAGGGACCAGTTGCGTTCGCGGCATCGCACACCGTATTTGTTCCGGCAAAATTGTAAAGTCCGCAACGGCCATGTGCGACAATTTTAACCAGCAATTCGCTGTGCGTTCCGTGATTCAGAATTTAGAGGATGAATTAAAAACACATTTTGAATCTGCATACATCACTGGAAATTTTGGTAAATCTTGCTTTATGCGACAACAACAAAACACCCTGTGGAACGGCGAACACAAAATTTCTGAACACGATATCGCGGCCCAGATTTCAAAATTAAAATTTCCCGATGGTTTTTCACCAATTCATATAATGCCATTACAATATGACACCCCATCGGCACGAAAAATAAAATCACCGACGGGCTATACAGACCATCAATTATTATCAACATTTGGAATTATATGTTATGAAAACGACCGATTAAATGAAATCGTGTCAATATTGCGTAAATCACACATACAATATAATGGACTGTTTGACCCTGGATACCTGCAAAGTATGACCTTACGCAAACCCGGCGAAACCGTATTATTCATAGACCTGGGTGCCGAATTTTCATCCATTTCGATATGGAACGATTGCGGTGTTTTATGGCATGAAAAACTGGAAATCGGTATGTCCAATATCACAATGGATTTATCCGCATCACTAAACCTGGATTTTGACGAGGCGGAAAGAATAAAACGTATGACGGCAAATTTAATTCCGCGCGCGATGGACCGTATGGTTCCGGCCGACACTGCATACGATTTCACACGCGGCGATGTAAATGACGTTATTGTCCCACGCATTGTTGAAATCATTGGTCGGATAAAGGATGCAACCGCACAACCTGTTTCTGAATTTATGCCAACCCGCATAATTATCAGTGGCGGCGGCACACAAATCCAGGGCGTTGTTGACTTCATTGAAAACGCATTTGGCTTACCAACCGCTAACCATCACGCCGATGCAACTATTACGGCACTGTCTGATTATATATGGGGTGCCGAAAAACCCGCCCGCGACGCATACATCGCCCGCGCAGAAAGAAATGCCGTATACATAAACAAAATCAAAAAAATATTTGCAAAACGGGCAAGAAAACAAAAACCAAAATTCATACCAATTGCACCATCAACATTATGCTTTAATATGTTGTCGCCATTAACATACAAAACATTTGAATCGGGCGGCATATCAACAATCCATGTTGATATAATGGATGGATTTTTCGTTGACCGTGTTGCCGGTGGCATACCTGAATTAAAAACAATCCGCGCAAACACACGCGCACATCTGCACGTTCATTTAATGACCGAAAACCCGTCTGTATGGGCGGCAAACGCAATACGTGCCGGCGCCGACACGGTTATATTATCTGCAAACACAAATGGTGTCCGTGCAGCCCTGCGCGGCATACGCAGTACGGGCAAACGCGCCGGAATCGCCATAAATCCAGAAACCCCTGTATCGGTATTGGTTCCAATTTTACGTGACATTGATGAAATTTTAGTTATGGCGGTGAATCCTGGTGCGGCCGGTCAAACATTTGATGATTCTGTCCTACAAAAAATAATGGCATTATCTGTCACACGAAAAAAACACGGATTAAAATATATAATATCTGTGGACGGCGGAATAAATCCAGAAACGGCACAAAAATGTTGGAACGCCGGCGCAGATTTATTGGTCAGTGGTTCATACCTTGCTAAATCCCCTGATTTCCCATTGGCGGTTATGAGTTTACTAAAAAAATAAAAATGTCGCCAATTTTTACCGAAACGAAGTTGAGGGCTAAAAATTGAGCGTCGCGCCGTAGCAATGTTTGTAATCATGCTGGTTGTTTCACATTTATCGGCGAAGGCGGACAAAAAAAACCGATTATTTAATTGTAATTTTTCGACCATTCGGACAACAATCTGCCCCACACGAAGAAATATAAATATGAATAGTATCCTTTGGCAAAATTCCATCCGCAACATCAGGCCATTCAATCAATGTAATATCATTTTGAATTGCGTATGGCAAACCAACCTCAGTCAATTCAGACGCATCTGTAATTCTGTACAAATCAAAGTGCGAAATTCCATCATAATTTTGCACAATTGTAAATGTAGGACTGGGCACAACGGTATTTTCCCCACGCAGTGTCCGAATTATTGTGCGTGCAATCTCGCTCTTGCCCATACCCAAATCACCATGCAACGCGACCACGACCGGCGCATGCAAAGTTTTTGCAAATTCACGCGCCCAATTATGTGTCGCCTCTAAATCTGGTAAAATTACCTCTTGCATCATATACCCCTACTCTAACAACAACAAATCATCTTGCATTTTATTAATAGTATCACGAATTGCGGCGGCCTCTTCGAACTCTAAATTCTCGGCGGCTTTCTTCATACGCTTTGTCAATGTGGCAATTTCGCGACGCATAGATTCCGCATCCCAAACACCATCTTTATTATAAACAAATTTGCGTTTTTTATCAACTTTTTCTGAATTTTCTGCAACCTCGCTGAACACGGCTTTGGTCACAGTTTTCGGCACAATATTGTGTTCCGTATTATACTTCATTTGAATTGCACGACGACGCGCGGTTTCATCCAAAGCCTCGCGCATGGAATCTGTAATATTATCCGCATATAACAAAACCCGACCATTTGCATTACGCGCGGCACGCCCAATTGTCTGAATCAGCGACCGCGTCGAACGTAAAAATCCTTCTTTATCGGCATCCATAATTGCAACCAGTTCACACTCTGGCACATCCAAACCTTCACGCAATAAATTGATACCAACCAACACATCATATTTACCCAACCGCAAATCACGCAACAATTCAATACGTTCCAACGTTTCAATATCACTGTGCAAATATCGCGCCCGCACACCATTTTCATTCAGGTAATCTGTCAACTGCTCTGCCATTTTTTTAGTAAGTGTCGTCACCAGCGCACGCCCCTGAATTTTTTTCAGTTCACCCAATAAATCATCAACCTGGTGTTCGATTGGATGCACTTCGCAAATCGGGTCCAATAATCCAGTTGGCCGAATAACCTGTTCCACAACAACACCATTGGATTGTTCCAATTCCCATTGTGCCGGTGTCGCCGACACGAATATAGTTTGCGGCCGCAAAGAATCCCACTCTTCAAAAGTCAGCGGACGATTATCAATACACGCCGGCAACCTAAATCCATATTGTGACAGATTTTCTTTACGCGCCCTGTCCCCGCGCGCCATCGCACCAATTTGCGGCACGGTCACATGACTTTCATCAACGAATAATACCGCGTCATGTGGTAAATATTCAAACAGTGTTGGTGGCGGTTGTCCCGGCAAACGCCCCGATAAATATCGCGAATAGTTTTCAATTCCGCGACAGGTGCCAGTTGATTCCATCATTTCGATATCAAAGTTCACACGCTCACGCAATCTTTGCTCTTCGACATATTTCATATTATCATGAAAATATTTCAGCCGTTCATCTAAATCATGACGAATTTGACCTATCGCCTGTAATACAGACGGCATCGGCGTCGCATAGTGTGTATTTGGATACACCGCCACACGATTTAATTTATGCAATTTTGCCCCGGTCAAAGTATCAAATTCCCAAATTTCTTCAATTTCATCCCCCCAGAAAGATATTTTCCATCCCAAATCCACCATATGCGATGGGAATATATCCAATGTATCACCACGAACCCTGAATTCACCGCGTGTTGGCGCAACATCATTTCGTTTATACTGAATATCAACCAAAGAATTTATAACATCGCGCACACCAATTTTATCACCAACATTTAATACCACACGCATAGACGAATATTGCTCTGGCGAACCCAAACCATAAATCGACGACACCGAAGACACCACAATCACATCGCGTTCTTCCAGCATCGCACGCGTTGCACTGTGCCGCATCCGGTCCAATTGTTCGTTGATTGCGGCATCTTTATCAATATATGTATCGGTTGTTGGAATGTATGCCTCGGGCTGGTAATAATCATAATACGACACAAAATATTCGACATGATTATGCGGAAAAAAAGATTTCATTTCCGTATATAGTTGCGCCGCCAAAATCTTATTAGGCGCCATAATCAACGCAGGCCGGGACAAATCACGAATAACATTTGCCATGGTAAATGTTTTACCAGACCCCGTGACACCCAATAAAACCTGGGATTTTTTACCCGCACAAACCCCATCGACCAAATCGCGTATAGCGGCCGGTTGGTCCCCCATCGGGGCATAGGAACTTTCAAGATTAAATATACTTTTTTTATTCACAAACCTTAATATAATACACTATAATCAAAATACAAGGAATTAGAGAGATGAATGTAAAGCCAAGACACAAACGTCGTTTTTTATTCGCAACCGTTATATTGGTTGGTCTAATTATATTGGGATTTGTATTTATCCCACCATTTATCAACCTGAATAAAATGAAACCTGTATTACAGGCTAAATTACGCGAACAAACGGGCGTCACAACACAAATCAACGGCGACGTAAATTTCAGTTTGCTTGGTTCCACAACAATCGTCGCACACGATATCAGTGTTCCAAATGGCTCAATCGGCAGTATTGCTTTTTCTGTTCCATTTAATCAGATATTCAATTTGCAAAATGCGACACTGAATAAAAATATTTCGGTATATAATGCAAAATTAAATATAACCGATTTGTTTCCTTATTCCATATCTCATGACATAAACATACATAACGCGACATTAAATTTTATGAATCACGATTATAAAATCGTCCGCGGAACTTTATCAAACAATGCTTTTTCAGGCCAGGTCAGAACCCAACAACACAAATACGATATCACATACGAAAATGGCGAATTCGTAATATTAAACAGTAATGATAACCTGCACATCCGTGGCACATTGTTCCCAGACGGTGGTGCAGCTGGTGAAATGACAATTGCAACAAACGACATCAACAAATGGTTTGAATTTGAAAATCCTAAAATAAACGAGCCTGTAAATTTATCAATGGAATTTAATTGGGACGGCGGATACGGATTTGATTTCACAAATATCCGCGCGAATAATTATTTCGGAAACATAAAACTGTATCCAAATGGGTTTAATTCATTAAATTTCAAATCAGATAACGCCAACCTGGATATGACATTCCTGGAAACCGATAAAAATATATTGAATAAATCAGACATCTATTTTGATTTATACGGCAAAATAAAATTCCATAACAATATATTAAATCATTTTTTAATAAACGCAATTGGTCGTGATAACACATTAAAAATCAACCATGTTATTATGGATAATATTGAATTATTCGGTGGCACATACGATGCAAACGGATTACACAACACAAAATTGCAAATCAATAATTTACCAGAATCTTTTAATTGTATATTCTCTGGCACACCACAAAAATGGGAATGTGCAAAGTTTAATTACGGTGACATACATGGCACCATAACATCCGATAACGGTATATTTAATATAACCGCAACATCAACAAACAAAATGCCGTCATATAAAACAATCCGCGAATTTGTATCACACATTGGCGACAACGGAACAATTGATTTTACTTTTTCAGATATGTCCGGAACATTTGTAATCACCCCAAAACAAATGATACCAAAATTCCGTTATGCAAAAAACACAACATTGCGCGACATTGATTTAGACTTAAAATTCTTGCCTGAATTTATGAAAAACACATCCGGCACATTTACGACGTCGGATAACAAAAAAACATTTACACCACAAAACCAACAATGGACATTGGAAATCCAGAATAATAATTTCACAATCAGCGGACAAAATTTCAAACAATGGTTGCCGAATATAGACCTGCGTTTTTTGAATAATTTACCATACGTTGTTTCCGGCACATTCGGTGATAATGCAATCGGCGATTTGAATATAATGATTGCGGGCCACATATTATCCGGCAATATGACGGGGTCCAACATAACACTTCGCACAGACGAATTAAACATCGATAAATTTATCAGCGATAAATATCGCAACAACTATGACGAACAGAAATTTTTAACAAATCATCCATTGGCAATATTATTTGATTTACCAATAAATATTTCATTATCATCGGACACAATGATTTTGAACAACAACGAATATAAAAACTTTGTATATTCATTAAAACCAGATACAGAAATATTTTCTATATCTGACAATTCGCGCGGACATTTACTGGGCATAATCGAAAAGAAAAAATTCGACTATGATATATCAATCCAATTAAACAAATTCAAATTCGATGGCGAATTATTACAGTTCGACACACCATTAAATATATCCGATTCAACAATCACCGCCGAAATAAAATTAAAGACATCCGGCCAAACCGCAAACGATTTAATATACAATTTGTCGGGCGATATCGATATAACATTTAACGGTGGATATGTATACGGATTGGGCTTTGATAAATTTTACGCATCTGCCGATGAAATCACCGTATTAAATGCAGAATATGCGGCATCTGCGGCACTGGAATCCGGCGCAACCCGCATAAATAAATTAAAAATGGTTGGCACATATAATAACGGAAACTTTGAAACGACCAAACCATTTACACTATCAATGCAAAACATAGATGCCGTTGGTGCATTGTTTATCAACAATCGCATTATGACCGGAACATTTGAATTCATATTGCGCGGCACCGCCCCGAAACCAGTATCTGTGGAAATGAATATAAATGAATACGGAACACGAAAATATTCAATCAACGAATTGATAAATAATTTAGATATTGGATATATGCGCGCATTTACACGAAAAAACAATCAATAAAAAATCCCGCCGTTTTGGCGGGAATTTTTTATTTAGTTTTTCTTTCTGACCTGGATATGAACATCGCGCAGTTGTTGTTCGGAAACCTCGTTCGGGGAACCCATCAACAAATCCTGACCACGTTGATTTGCAGGGAACGCCACGATTTCACGCAGACTTTCGCCAATGCCTAAAATTTCGGACACCACGCGTTCAATACCAAACGCACATCCACCATGCGGTGGCGCACCATATTGAAAAGCGGTATATAATCCAGAAAAGTTTTTCTCGACCGCTTCGATTGGATATCCGGCAATTTCGAAACATTTTTTCATAACCTCGGGGTTATAGTTGCGCAAACCACCACTGCAAATTTCATTTCCGTTCAAAACCATATCAAATTGAGCCGCCTTGATTGTAAACGGATCACGTGTTGATAATTCTTCGATTGAATCAACAATCGGATACGAAAACGGATTATGCGTAAATGCCGGCGCACCACCGCGTTCTGGGTCTGGTTCAAAGAACGGGAAATTATCGACCCAGCAAAACGCGAAATCGCGTGGCTTAATCAATCCCAAATCCGCACCCAATTTATTGCGCAATTTACCGGCAGCCTTGGCGGCAACATCCGGCATATCACACACAAAGAACAACGACGCGTTATCGCCCGCAATCGCACGCAACTTTTCAATACGACCCGCATCCAATTTTTTTGCGACCGGCCCTTTGGCTTCGTCACCAAAAACGATATACGCCAACCCACCAAGTCCCAATTCTTTAACGGCATATTCGCCCAATTTATCGAACCAAGACCGTGGCTTGTCGGCCGACGCCGGTGCCGGCACCGCACGCACGACCGCGCCATTTTCGACCGCATTTGCAAAGATTCCAAATTCAGACCCGCGGAAAATTTCCGTGACATCCGAAATCAAAATCGGGTTGCGCAAATCCGGTTTGTCTGAACCATATTTCAACATGGCATCATCATACGAAATATGCGGAATTTCAGGATACACATTTGCATCCGGCGCAAAGGTTTTAACCATTTCCGGCAAAATTGCCTCGCCTACGGCCTGGATATCAGACACATCAACAAACGACATTTCCAAATCCAACTGATAAAATTCCAACAATCTGTCGGCACGCAAATCTTCGTCACGGAAACACGGCGCAATTTGAAAATACCTATCAAACCCAGACACCTGTAATAATTGCTTAAACATCTGGGGTGCTTGTGGCAACGCATAGAATTTTCCATGATGCAAACGCGACGGCACAAGGAAACTACGCGCGCCCTCGGGTGAATCAGCGGTCAAAAGCGGTGTTTGAAATTCTGAAAATCCCAAATCCCACATTTTGTCGCGCAGCCATTTCATCATTTTATTGCGCATTAAAATATTATTGTGCAACCGTTCCCGACGCAAATCTAAAAAGCGATATTTATAGCGCAATTCTTCAGATGTATCTTCGTCACCAAACACTTGGAAAGGCAACACTTCGGCATTGGTTAAAACATCAAACTTTTCCGCCTGGATTTCGATATGTCCGGTTGGGATTTTATCATTGATTGCGTCAGCATCACGCGCAACAACCCGACCCGTAATTTGAACAACAGATTCCGGGCGAATGCGTTCCAGCGCATCATCCCCACCATCAAACACACATTGCGTAATACCATAATTATCGCGCAAATCGATAAATAATAATGAACCATGGTCACGCTTACGATGAACCCATCCCGATAAAGTGACGATTTCGCCCACATTGCTGATATTTAATTCACCGCAAGTATGCGTTCTGTACTTTGATTTCAATGATAACATTTTTACACCCTTTTTGCTTGTCCCACAAAGCATTTGCGACGTGGGATTCTTTGGATGCCATGAAAATTTATGGATTTTTTTGGCACCCGACTGTTAGTTTTTTCCGGGGCGCGAATTTTCGCGCGGTGCCACCCGAATTTATCACTTATAACCTGGGTTTTGGTTCCTCCGTGGTCGTCAATCACATCATCGGCCCCGCGCCCTGAAAAAAGATACAAAAATATGATATACCCCAAAATCCCCGATTGCAAGAAAAAACAAAAACCCCATATTTTATTGTATTCTGGTCACCTTTATGCCAAAATTATCACAAAAGGATAAAAATTATGACAACAGAATTACAACCAACAACCGGCGAATTGTTTTTATACAAAGACGACTATGGCACAGTTAAATTAAACGGTTTAATATATAATGAATCTTTATGGCTGCCCCAGGCCGCAATCGCCGAATTGTTTGACACAACAAAACAAAATATTGGTCAACATATCAAAAACATATTCAATGACGCGGAATTATCAGAAAATTCAGTTGTAAAGAAATTCTTTACAACTGCCGCTGACGGCAAAAATTACGAAACTTCATATTACAATCTTGATATGATTATTTCCGTTGGATATCGTGTAAATTCCAAACGCGCGACGCAATTTCGTATTTGGGCAACAAAAATTCTGCACGAATACATTCAAAAAGGCTTTGCACTGGACGATGAACGCTTAAAAATGGCCGGGAAACCATTTGGCGTTGACTATTTCCATGAATTATTGGAACGCGTCCGGTCTATTCGCGCATCAGAACGCCGGATTTACCAAAAAATCACAGATATCTTTGCCGAATGCAGTATTGATTATGATGCTAATTCGGACACAGCAAACACATTTTACGCAAACA
>CADCAA010000007.1 GCA_902799285.1 uncultured Pseudomonadota bacterium | reverse complement strand
TTAATGTTGGTGAACCACGTATCGCGTATCGTGAAACATTCCGCAAACCTGTGACCGAAGAATATACTCATAAGAAACAGTCTGGTGGTTCGGGTCAATACGCTCAGGTTAAAATTGAATTTGAACCTTTGGAACCAGGTAAGGGCTATGAATTCGAGAACAAAATTGTCGGTGGTGCGATTCCAAAAGAATACATCCCTGGCGTTGAAAAGGGTTTAAAGATAGCACAACAAACAGGTGTTTTGATTGGCTATCCAACTGTAGATTTCAAGGCAACATTGGTTGATGGTAAATATCACGAGGTTGACTCTAATGTATTATGCTTTGAAATTGCGGCGCGTGCTTGCTTCCGCGAAGCGATGAAGAAGGCATCGCCAAAATTATTGGAACCGATTATGAAACTTTCGGTCAATACACCGGAAGAATATGTCGGTGACATTATTGGTGACTTGAACAGTCGTCGTGGTCAAATCAATGGTATTGAAACACAATTCGGTAACCAGTTGATTTCTGCGTTCGTGCCATTGGCAAACTTGTTCGGTTACGTGAAAACCCTGCGTTCTTTGTCACAAGGTCGTGCGAATCCGTATATGGAATTGTCACATTATGCCGAAGTTCCGCAGAATGTTGCTGATGAAGTAATAAAGAAAATGACAAAGTAAAAAAAGATTGCGATTTTTAAAATCTGGTTTATGATTGTATTCGAAACTGGATTTTTTAAGAATCTGTTTAACAAAAGAGCCTTAAGGAGAAGAAATTATGGCAAAAGAAAAATATGTAAGAACAAAGCCACATGTCAATATTGGTACTATTGGTCACGTTGACCACGGTAAAACAACTTTGACAGCTGCTATCGTTCACTATTATGGTGTTGGTATTGATGCGCAAAAAGGCGTTGACCAAATCGATAATGCACCAGAAGAAAAAGCACGTGGTATAACAATTAACACAGCCCACGTTGAATACGAAACAGCATCTCGTCACTATGCTCACGTTGACTGCCCAGGCCACGCGGACTATGTTAAAAACATGATTACTGGTGCGGCGCAAATGGACGGTGCTATTTTGGTGGTTGCTGCAACTGATGGTCCAATGCCACAAACACGTGAACACATCTTGTTGGCACGTCAAGTGGGTATTCCAAAAATCGTCGTTTATTTGAACAAATGCGATTTGGCGAACGATCCTGAATTGTTGGAATTGGTTGAAATGGAAATTCGTGAATTGTTGTCTGCAAATGATTTCGATGGCGATAATGCACCAATCATCCGTGGTTCTGCTATTTCCGCTTTGGAAGAAAAATCTGACGGTTTGGGCAAAGAATCCATTGATGCTTTGTTAAAGGCTTGCGATGAATATATTCCAATGCCAGAACGTCCGGTCGACAAACCTTTCTTGATGCCAATCGAAGACGTATTTTCAATCACAGGTCGTGGTACAGTGGTCACAGGCCGTATTGAATCTGGTGTCGTGAAAGTTGGTGACGAAGCTGAAATCGTTGGTTTGCGTCCAACACAAAAAACAACAATTACTGGCGTTGAAATGTTCCGCAAATTGTTGGATCAAGGTGAAGCCGGTGATAACGTTGGTTTGTTGTTGCGTGGAACCAAGAAGGAAGATGTTGAACGTGGTCAAATCATCTGCAAACCAGGTTCAATCACTCCACATACAGACTTTGAAGCAGAAGTGTATATCTTGCAGAAAGAAGAAGGTGGACGTCATACTCCATTCTTCTCGAACTATCGTCCACAGTTCTACTTCAGCACAACTGATGTGACAGGTACAATCACATTGCCAGAAGGCAAAGAAATGGTATTGCCAGGCGATAACGTCCGTATCTCGGTCCAATTGATTGCTCCAATTGCTATGAGTGAAGGTCGTCGCTTTGCTATCCGTGAAGGCGGACGCACAGTGGGTGCCGGTGTTGTATCTAAAATTAACAAATAATGAATAAACAGACAGCGGGGGAGTTTGGGTAAAACCAAACGCCCCGTTGTCGCGAAAATTGAACAAATAAAGGAAACGAACAAAATGGTACCAACATCTAAAATTCGCATAAAGTTGACAGCGTTTGATCATCGTGTGTTGATTGAATCAGTTGACGAAATCGTCAAGACTGCAAAGCGCACGGGCGCGGATGTCGTGGGGCCTGTTCGCTTGCCGACATTGATTCAAAAATTTACGGTCAACCGTTCACCACACGTTGATAAAAAGTCGCGTGAACAATTCGAAATCCGTAATCATAAAGCGGTTGTCGATATTGTTAATCCAACCCCCCAGACAGTTGATGCCTTGATGAAGTTGGATTTGGCGTCTGGTGTTGATGTAAAAATTAAATTGTAATTGTTAGGTTAATGTTGGTGTGTAATGTTAACCTCTGACAAATAAAAAAGGCATAAAAAAATGAAACGTAGCGGATTAATTACAACAAAAATAGGAATGACTCGCCTGTATGATAATGCAGGTGTGGCACATGCTGTCACAGTTTTGTCTGTGGGTGATTGTGCTGTTATTGGTAATAGAACAATGGAAAAAAATGGCTATGTCGCTAACATTTTAGGTGTTTGCGAGGCCAAAGCAAAACATGTTGCAAAACCACAAGCGGTGGCGGCGGAAAAAAGCGGTATTAAACCATATCGCAAGGTTGTTGAATTCCGCGTTAGTGATGATTGTGTTATCCCAATGGGAACACAGTTGTCTGCGTCTCATTTCGTTGTCGGACAATTTGTTGATGTCCAAGCGACAAGCAAGGGTAAAGGTTTTCAGGGTGCGATGAAACGTCATAACTTTGGCGGTAAAGAAGCATCACACGGTGTTTTGAAAGCGCATCGTTCTTTGGGTGGTACAGGTATGCGTGAATGGCCTGGCCGCGTATTAAAGGGCAAAAAGATGTCCGGTCAAATGGGTAATGAAACAGTGACTGTTCAAAACCTGAAAGTGTTTGGCTTGGATGACGCTGAAAATTTAATCTTTGTAGAAGGCGCTGTTCCGGGTGCAAATGGCACATTTGTATTGGTGACAGATGCAATCAAAAAAGAACAAAAAGAATTGCCAGTTCCAACAGCAACAAAAGTAGTTGAAGCGGCGGCAACAAGTGAAACAAACAATGTTGCAGAATAATAGGGTGGAAAAAATGCAAGTAGATATTATAAATTTTGATGGAAAGTCAGTCGGCAAAGTTGATTTGATTGACACTGTATTCGGTGTTTCTCCACGCGCAGATATTTTGCACCGTGTTGTCACTTGGCAACGTGCAAATTCCCGTGCGGGCACACATGCTGTGAAAACAGTATCTGATGTGGCGGGAAGCGGCCGTAAAGCATACAAACAGAAAAAGACAGGTAATGCACGTCAAGGTGAAAAATACAATGTTCACATGCGTGGCGGTGGTGTTGTTCATGGACCGGTCGTTCGTGATCACAGCATTGATTTACCAAAGAAAATTCGCGCTTTGGGATTGAAAATGGCTTTGTCTTCTAAGTTGCAAGATGGTAATTTAATAGTTATCGATTCTGAAAAAGTTAAAGCAGCAAAAACAAGCACAATGGCAAAACAATTGAAAAAATTGGATTTGAATTCTGTGTTGTTTGTTGGCGCGGCTGAATTGGATGAAAACTTTCAAAAATCTGTGGCAAATATCGCAAATGTTGATGCTTTGCCAACGATTGGTTTGAATGTTTTGGACATCTTGAAACACGATAAATTGGTTTTGACAGCTGATGCCGTCAAATCCGTAGAAGCCAGATTGGCGAAATAAAAGGATTTAAAGATGGCAGAAAAGAAAGTTAGTTCAGAAAAGAAAATCGTGGCAACTGCGGGGATTTATGATATACTGGTTTGTCCAGTGATTTCAGAAAAATCTGCAAAGTTGTCTGAAAGCAATGGCGTTGTGTTCGAAGTTGCGGCATCCGCAACCAAGGCGGACGTTGCCCGTGCAATGCAGGCGATTTACGGTATTAAACCAACCAAGGTTAATATTGTTATTACCAAGGGCAAGGTTAAAACTTTCCGTGGTCGCAGCACAGGTAAACAACGCGATGTTAAAAAAGCATATGTGTCTTTGCCGGCAGATGCAAAATTGGATTTGACGGTGGAATCACAGAGTAAATAACCCTTGGTACAGAGAACCCAGAAAATAGGGTGTTATTGTCCAAGAATATAAAAGGAATAAAAAAATGGCATTAAAGCATTTTAAACCGGTGACTGCAGGAACACGTGGTTTGACATTGGTCAGCCGCGCTGAATTGCATCGCGGTAAGCCAGAAAAGGCTTTGACGGTGGGTTTGAAATCCCATGGCGGTCGTAATAATTTTGGTCAGGTGACCGTTATGCATCAAGGTGGCGGTCATAAACGTAGTTATCGTTTAATCGATTTTAAACGTAAAAAAACAGGTGTGCCGGCGACGGTCGTGCGTTTGGAATATGATCCAAATCGTACTGCTTTTATCGCTTTGATTGAATACAAAGACGGTATTCGTTCATATATTTTAGCACCACGTGATTTGAAAGCGGGCGATGTTGTTATTTCTGGTGAACGCGAAGATATTAAACCAGGTAATGCCATGCCTTTGAAAAATATGCCAATCGGTACAATCGTTCATAACGTCGAATTGAAACCGGGTGCGGGTGGTCAATTGGCCCGTTCTGCTGGTTGTTATGCTCAATTGATGGGTAAAGACGGCGTTTATGCCCAGATTAAAATGAACAGTGGCGAGTTGCGTAAAGTTCATTCCGATTGTTTAGCAACAGTTGGTAGTGTTTCTAACCCTGACCAACGCAATGTGAATTTGGGTAAGGCCGGTCGTGCACGTTGGTTGGGTGTTCGCCCATCTGTTCGTGGTATGGCAATGAACCCGAACGATCACCCGATGGGTGGTGGTAACGGACATTCAAAAGGTCACGAACCAGTTTCACGTACAGGTATTCCAGCCAAGGGATATCGTACCCGTAGCAATAAACGTACTGCTAAGATGATTATCCGCAGCAGACATTTGGCGAAGAAAAAATAATAAAAAAACGGAGTAAATGATGTCTCGTTCAGTATGGAAAGGTCCCTTTATTCATCCGTCTCTTTTGAAAAAAGTTGCGGCGGCTAATGAAAAAAATGACCATAAACCTATTAAAACATGGTCCCGTGGTAGCACAATCGTGCCACCTATGGTTGGTTTAACATTTGAAGTACACAATGGTAATAAATTTATTCCTGTGTCTGTTGTCGAAGATATGATTGGACACAAATTGGGTGAATTTGCACCAACGCGTACTTTCAAAGGACATGCAGCAAATAAAAAAGCAGCAGCAAAATAAGGTAGGGTAATTATGACAAGATATGGAATAAAAGACAATCAGGTTCGTGCGTTCAATAAAATGATTCGCATCAGCCACCAGAAATTAAATCTGGTTTGTGATATGGTTCGCGGCTTGCCAGTTGACCGTGCCGTTGATGTTTTGAAATTTTCAAAGAAACGTGTTTCTGATGAAGTTTTGAAAACTTTGTTGTCTGCTATTGCTAATGCAGAACACAACAAAAATTTGGCGGTCGATACTTTGTTCGTCAAAGAAATTTGGTGTGGCAAAGCATTAACAATGAAACGCATTATGCCAGGACCACGTGGTAGCGCCCGTCCGATTTTGAAACCTTTTTCTAATTTGACAATCGTTTTGGAATCAGGTAATGCGCCAGCAAAAAAGAAAGAACCAAAGGCTAAAAAGTCTAAATAAATAAAAAGCGCAAGTGGTAAGGGGGCGTCCCCGGAATAAAACCGAAAGGTTTCAAGAACACAAGCGTATAAACGTAAGGAAAATAAAAAATGGGACAGAAAGTATCACCTATTTCATTACGCGAATTTATCAACAAAGTCACTGACTCTCGTTGGATTGCAGGCAAAAAAGATTATGCTAATCTTGAAAAGAAATTGAAAAAAGCAGGATTGGCAAAGGTTGTTATCGAACGTTTTGCTAAAAAAGTTGTTGTGACAATTCACACATCTCGTCCTGGTATGATTATCGGTAAAAATGGTGCCGATATTGAATCATTGCGTAACGACATTAAAAAATTGGTTAAAAATGACCAGGTTGTCGTTAATATCTATGAAGTTCGTCGTCCTGATTTGAACGCGCAATTGGTTGCACAACAAATTGCACAACAAATCGAAGGTCGTGTGTCTTTCAAACGCGCAATGAAAAAAGCCGTTCAAAATGCGGTTAAAGTTGGCGCACAGGGCATCAAAGTTATGTGCTCTGGTCGTTTGAATGGTGCCGAAATTGCACGTAGTGAACAAATCCGCGAAGGTCGTATTCCATTGCATACTTTGCGTGCTGATGTTGACTATGCGTCAATCCAGGCAAAAACAACATACGGTGTTATCGGTGTAAAGGTTTGGATTTACACAGGTGACGTTGTAAATAAAGAAAAGTTGGCTTCTGAAATGGCGCGTCCTGCAGAATATGCCGGCACAAGCGAAAGAAAAAGCAAATAAAATCGTAAGAAATAAGGATTTTAATCATGTTAATGCCAAATAAAACAAAATTTCGCAAACTGCAAAAAGGTCGTATTCACGGTGTCGCCAAGGGCGGTAGTGAATTGGCTTTTGGGTCGTTTGGACTGAAAGCAATGAGCCCTGAACGTGTGACTGCACGTCAGATAGAAGCAGCACGTCGTGCCATCACCCGTCATATGAAACGTATGGGTAAATTATGGATTCGTATTTTCCCAGACGTTCCGGTCACAACAAAACCGGCCCAGGTTCGTATGGGTAAAGGTAAGGGTGCCGTTGAATACTGGGTATGCCGTGTAAAACCGGGTCGTATTATGTTCGAAATTGATGGTGTTAAACCTGAAATTGCGTTCGAGGCCTTTGCGTTGGCGGCGGCAAAATTGCCAGTTAAAACAAAAATCGTTGAACGTAAAATCAACTAATTAAAAGGTGAACAAGATGGCAGAAAAAAGCAAAAAAACAGAATCTTTGACGACCCAGGCTTTGGAAAGCAAATTGGTTGATTTGAAAAAAGAACAAATGAATCAACGCTTTCAATTGGCGGCTGGCCAAATGCCAAAAACGCATGTATTGCGTCAAACCCGTCGTGAAATTGCACGCGTCAAAACAAAATTGAATGCGGCGAAAAAATAAAAATAATTGTTGATTTTGGTTGTTTTTTCTAAATTTTAGTATATCATAACCAAGATTGACAAAAACAAAATAGAGGAATAACAGTTATGCCAAAACGTATACTGCAAGGAACAGTTAAAAGTACAGCGAACGATAAAACGGTTGTCGTCGAAGTCGAACGTCGTTTTCGTCACCCGTTGTATGGTAAATTTGTGAAGCAGAATAAAAAGTACAAGGCACACGATGAAGCCAATGAATATAAGGTTGGCGACGTTGTTGCCATCGAAGAACATCGTCCAATTTCCAAGACAAAATCTTGGATTGTAAAGGGTCGCGTTGGTGTGGCCAAAGATGGTTCTGTGGAAGTGGTTGACTAAATCAGTCAATTGCGCAAGGTCGGGGTTCTTTGAGGTCGAATGACAGTCGGAACCCGTTAACAAAGCCGTGGGGGATTGCCCCATCGTGCAGGAAAAAGGTAAAAAAATGATACAGAATGAAACAGTTATGACGGTTGCCGATAACAGTGGTGCGCGTAAAGCAATGTGCATCAAGGTTTTGGGCGGTTCACATCGTCGTTATGCAACAGTTGGTGACAAAATTGTTGTCGCCATCAAAGAGGCTATACCACGTGGTAAAGTTCAAAAGGGAACTGTTCAACGTGCTATTATCGTTAGAACAAAATTCCCAGTGAAACGTCCAGATGGTTCAATCATCCGTTTTGATGATAATGCGGTTGTTTTAATCAATAAAAACAACTTTGAACCAATTGGAACACGTATTTTTGGACCAATTGCGCGTGAGGTTCGCCGCAAATATGATGTGCAAAAAATCGTGTCTTTGGCACCAGAGGTTATTTAACAGATTTGACACAAAGGGACAAAAAAATGAAGATTAAGAAAGGCGACGAAGTCGTAGTTATTTCAGGGAAATACAAAGGCGTGAAAGGCAAAGTGCTGGAAGCACGTCCATCGGAATCGCGTGTTGTTGTGGCCGGTGTCAATCGTCATAAATGGCACATCAAACCAACACAGGACCAAGCCGGTCAAATTATTGATCGCGAAGCACCAATCCATGTATCTAATGTTGCTTTGGTTGATCCAAAAACAAAAAAAGCAACCCGCGTTGGATATACGATAAAGGGTGATAAAAAGGTTCGTGTTTCCAAGAAATCTGGAACAGAATTATAAACAAAAATGTTTCCGCTGTTACGGGAACTAGATAAAGGAATAAAAAAATGCAAAGCAGATTGCGTGATATTTATGAAAAACAAGTTGTGCCTGAATTGGTCAAAGAATTTGGGTACAAAAATGCATTGGCTGTGCCAAAATTAACCAAAATTGTTTTGAATATGGGTGTTGGCGAAGCGGTGTCTGATAAAAAGAAATTGGATGCGGCGGTTGTTGATTTGACGGCTATTGCTGCACAAAAACCTGTGGTGACACATGCAAAAAAATCAATCGCAACATATCGTCTGCGCGAAGGTCAAGCCATTGGGACCAAGGTGACATTACGCGGTAAAAGAATGTATGATTTCTTGGATAAATTGATTACTGTTGCGTTGCCACGTGTAAAGGATTTTCGTGGATTGTCAAAATCTAAATTTGATGGTCGTGGAAATTATGCATTCGGTATCAAAGAACACCTGATTTTCCCAGAAATTTCTGTTGATAAAATTGATTCTATCCGTGGTATGGATATTGTCATTGCAACAACAGCAAAAACAGATGACGAGGCTCGTGCATTGCTGACAAAAATCGGCTTGCCGTTGGTTTTGAAATAACAAAAGGAAATAAAAAATGGCAAAGTTAGCATTGATTAACAAGCAACACAAACGCGAAAAATTGGTTGCAAAGTTCGCGAAAAAACGCGCGGCTGTCAAAGAAAAAATGTCCAGAAATGCAACACCCGAAGAACGCATGGAGGCAATGAAAAAATTGGCCGATATGCCACGTGATGGTAGCAAGACGCGTTTGCATAATCGTTGTTCGGTTACTGGCCGTGCACGTGGTTATTCACGTATGTTCGGTCTGTGTCGCCAACAATTGCGTACAATGGCATCCGAAGGTAAATTGCCAGGCGTACGTAAATCCAGTTGGTAAAAAAACAAAAACACCAGTTGTGGACAATGCAACTGGGGATGTGGAATTATCCACTAACAAGGAGTAAAAGATGTCATTATCACACCCAATCGGAGATATGCTGACCCGTATTCGTAATGGTCAAGCGGCCGGTAAAGAATTTATAACTGTCCCAAACAGCAAATTGCGTGTTGCAGTTTTGACTGTGTTAAAGGACGAAGGTTTCATCACAGATTTTCGCAAAGAACAAATTGACGAACATCGTTCAAATTTGGTCGTTGAATTGAAATACAATGGCGGTGTTGGTGCAATACAAGAAATTTCGGTTGTATCCAGACCGGGCCGTCGTGTTTATTCTGGTTGTGCAAAAATGCCAAAAGTTTTGAATGGTTTGGGTATTGCAATTGTTTCTACACCATGTGGCGTTATGACTGATCACAAGGCGCGCTTGATGAATATTGGTGGCGAAGTATTGTGCAAGGTTATCTAAATATAGAAATAAGGATTGAAAGATGTCTAGGGCAGGAAAATATCCAGTTAAATTACAGGACGGTGTGTCTGCGGAAATCAAAGACAATGCTGTGATTGTAAAGGGTCCAAAGGGTGAATTGAAAGTCGCATTGGATACAAAAAATTCTCATTTGGTTGATGTGGAAATCAAAGATGGTCATATCGTCGTCACACCAAAAGATGCCGAAGATAAAACTTCGCGTGCTATGTGGGGAACAATGACACGTAATATCAAGGCCGCAGTGATTGGTGTATCCAAGGGTTTTTCAAAAGATATGTATATGAACGGTGTTGGATATAAAGCATCGGTCAGTGGCAATAAATTTACATTGGTTGTCGGTTTTTCTCATGATGTTGTTATGGAAATCCCAGCTGGCTTGACCGTTAAAATGGGTGAAAAACCAACTGAATTTACAATCAGTGGAATTGATAAATGTGCATTAGGATTGTTTGCTGATAAAATTCACAAAATCCGCAAGGCCGATCCATATAAAGGCAAAGGTATCTTCTATAAGGGTGAAGAAATTCGCCGCAAAGAAGGCAAAAAGAAATAATAAGTAATTTCCGCTGTTACGGAAATTGAAAAAAAAGGAAACAAAATGTTAAAACATTTGACTTCAGAAGAAAGACGTACTTTGGCAAATCGCGGTGCGTTGAAAAGAAAGAATCCTGGGAAAATCCGTTTATCGGTTTTCCGTTCTGGCCGTCATATTGAAATCCAGGCAATTGATGACACGCGTGGTCATACTTTGTGTGCTGCATCGTCCAAAGAAAAGGGATTCAAGGCCAAAGGTTGGAATATTGCCGGGGCTGAATTGGTTGGCAAAACATTTGCTGAACGTGCGGTAAAGGCCGGAATCGCCGACAATTGTTATTTCGATCGCGGTGGTTATCGTTATCATGGTCGCGTGAAGGCTTTGTGTGAAGCAATTCGCGCAGGTGGAATCAGAATTTAATTAAACGGAGATTACAATGGCACGTTTTGATGATAAAAAATTGCAAACGGATAACTTGGTAGATAAATTGGTTTCTATCAACCGCGTTTCTAAAACCGTAAAGGGCGGTCGTAATATGTCGTTCAGCGCATTGGTTGTTGTCGGTGACAAAGCCGGTCGCGTTGGATTTGGTAAAGGTAAAGCATTGGAAGTGCAAAGTGCTGTGCAAAAAGCAACCAAGGCTGCAAAAGCAAAAATGGTGCGTGTTCCTTTGAAGGAAGGTCGCACATTGCATCACGATATTTCTGCAAAATATGGTGCAAGCAAATTGGTTGTACGCAGTGCTGTCCCAGGTACCGGTATTATTGCGGGTGGTGCTTTGCGTTCTGTATTTGAATGTTTGGGAATCCAAGACGTTGTGGTGAAATCCCAGGGTTCAAATAATCCAAACAATATGATCAGGGCTGCTTTCTTGGCCTTTGCAAAAATGAATTCGCCGAAAACAGTTGCCGCGCGTCGTGGTAAAACTGTGGCGGAAATCATTGCTGGTCGTGACGGCAAAAAATTAGAAGTTGCAGCAGAAGAAACCGAAGCAAAATAATTGCTTGATAAACATGGGAGATTAGACATGGCTAAAATAACTGTGAAACAAGTAAAAAGCATTATCGGTCGTCCAGAATATCAACGCAAAATTGTGTTGGCTTTGGGTTTGGGACGCATTGGTAAAGCAAAGGAATTAAACGATACACCAAATATTCGCGGCATGGTTGCACGCGTTTCGCACTTGGTCGAAATCGTTGAGAAATAATTAAAGTAAACCGAGTACATAGTACTTGTATTATGTGCGAACAGGACTATATCAATAGTCATAGGATTAAAAGGAAAAAAAATGAAATTAAATGCATTGATGGATAACAAAGGCGCACGTGCCGATATTAAACGCGTTGGTCGTGGTTTGGCATGTGGTTATGGTAAAACTTGCGGTCGTGGAAACAAAGGTCAAAAGGCCCGCGCAGGTTCCAGAAAACAGGCTACTTTCCAGGGTGGTCAAATGCCAATTTTGCGTCGTTTTCCAAAATTTGGTTTTACAAATCCGTTTGCAAAACATTATGTGACAATCAATTTGGGCGATATTGAAAAATTTATCAAATCTGGCAAAATTGATGTCAAATCGCCAATTACGATGGAATCTTTGTTGAATGCAAAAATTATCAATCGTAAATTGTCTGGATTGAAAGTTTTAGCAAAAGGTGAAATCAAAACGGCCGTGACCGTTGTTGCCGACAAATGGTCCAAGGCGGCCGAGGAAGCGATTGTTAAAGCTGGGGGAAAAATTTCCAACAAATAATTAATTTTGCATCTTTGGGAAAACCCAAAGATGCAATGAATTTTTGAGAAAGTAAAGCGATGAGAGCAATAAAAAATTTTTTCAAAAACCTGAGCGATTTGCAAAAGCGCATCTTGTTTACATTGGGTGCTTTGGTTGTTTATCGCATTGGTTCTTTTATTCCTTTGCCGGGTGTTAATGCATCGGCTGTGTTGCATTTGTTTACGGGCGAAGGCAGTGGAATGTTGGGTATGTTTGATATGTTTGCGGGTGGTTCGTTATCCCGTATGTCTGTGTTGGCATTGAATATTTTCCCATATATTTCGGCATCTATCGTTTTGCAATTGTTGACCGCAACCAGCAAATCGCTGACCGATTTGCGCAAAGAGGGTGAATCTGGGCGTATTAAAATCAATCAATATACGCGTTATTTGGCCGTTGTTTTGGCCATTGTCCAGGGTTGGGCCGTTATTCGTGGATTGGAATCAATGGCGCCTGTGAACGGTGTGCCGGCGGTGGTAAATCCGGGTTGGTCATTTGAATTATCGGCATTAATTGCGTTGGTTGGTGGAACCGTGTTTGTTATGTGGTTGGCCGAACAAATTACTGCGCGTGGTGTGGGCCAGGGCGCATCACTGTTGATTTTCGCCGGTATTATTGCCGAGGTTCCGTCCGGTATTGGTAAATTATTCTCGCTGGGCAGCGTGGGGCAAATTTCCCCAACGATGATTATGTTGATTGTTGCGTTTGTTATCGGTATTGTTGCGTTGATTGCTTTCTTTGAACAGGCACAGCGTCGTATTCAAATTTTGTATCCGCGGCAGGTTATGGCGAACGGTGTTGTGAATACAAACGCATCTTATTTGCCAATCAAGGTTAATATGTCGGGCGTTATGGGGCCTGTGTTTGCGGCATCTATTATGATGTTGCCTGCATTTATTCAACGTTTTGCGCAAAGTGATAGTTTGGTTGTGCAATCAATTATTGGATTTTTTACATATGGGGCGTGGTCTTATATTGCATTGTATACTGTGTTGATTGTGTTCTTTGCGTATTTCCAAACTGCGGTGGTATTTAATTCCGAAGAAACCAGTAATAATTTGCGTAATGCCGGTGGTTATATTCCAGATGTGCGTCCGGGTGAACAAACAATGCATTATTTGGATGCGGTCGTATCCAGAACAACTGCGATTGGTGTATGCTATTTGATTGTTGTTTGTGTGATACCGATTATTTTGAATACCCATGCGGGAATGCCTTTGGTGATTGGTGGAACCAGTGTTTTGATTGTGGCCGGTGTTGTGTTGGATACAATGAACCAGGTGCAATCTTATTTGGTTGCCAAGCAATACAGTGGCGTTGTGCAAAAGGCACAAAAACATGGTCGTTTTCGCGGATAAGATTATTCCGATTGAAAACCCCACAAGAGATTTGACTTTTGTTTGTTTTGTTATAACATAAACAGGCAAAATCAAAAAAGTTTCAAAGTTTTGGGCACCCCAAAATTTTGGATTTTAATCGGACGGGAAACCCCGTTCAAAAACAGGATAAAGGAAAATAAAAGATGGCACGTATAGCAGGTGTTAACATCCCATCAGAAAAACGCATCGAAGTTGCGTTGACGTACATCCATGGTATTGGACCAGCCAAGGCTGCCCAGGTTTGTGCTGCTTTGAAATTAAAGGATGGTTTGCGCGCAAAAGATTTGACTGACGAAGATGTTATCAAAATTTCTAATTATATCGAAAATAACTTTAAGGTAGAAGGTGATGTTCGTCGCGAGGTTGCAATGAATATCAAACGTCTGCAAGATTTGAAAACATACCGTGGTATTCGTCACCGCAACCGTTTGCCGGTTCGTGGTCAACGCACCCAAACAAACGCCAGAACTCGTAAGGGTAAACGCGTTGTTGTCGCGGGATCTGCAACCAAGGGTAAATAATTAATTCAGGTAGAGATTAACACGATAGTTAATTGAAGACATCTAAATAAAGGTAAAAAAATGGCAATTAATAAATCAAAAAAGAAAGTTGTAAAAAAAGTATCGCATGGCATTGCACATGTTGTTGCGACAAATAACAATACTCGTATCACTATTACAGATCCAACGGGCGCCGTTTTAACATGGGCCACGGCGGGTGCTAATAATTTCAAGGGTGCAAAAAAATCTACACCATATGCTGCAACGGTTGTCGCGGACGCGGTTGGTAAAAAAGTTGCAGAAATGGGTATGAAAACAGTTGATGTTTTGATGCGTGGTATTGGCCAGGGTCGTGAATCTGCTGTGCGTGGTTTGGCAAATGCCGGATTGATTGTCCAAAGTATTACCGATACAACACGTATTCCACACAATGGATGCCGTCCAAAAAAAGTGCGTCGTGTATAGTTGTGTATGGTATTAAAAAAATCTGCCGTAATGGCAGATTTTTTTGTGAAATTTTTTATTTTTTAACGAATCGTAAAATGTGTTGTGATGCGCAGAATTCCGGTGTTTTTTGTATGTATAAAATGTATGTATTTTTCGCTTGCGTCAAAAATTTATTTTTTGCTAAGATATCATTAAAGGAAGATATATATCGGGAGAAGATATGAGAAAAGCGTTGCTTTTTGCGGTTTTTATAGGTTTGTTGTTTGTTGATGCGTCTATGGCTACTGTGACTCAGGCGTGGACAACTGGTGATAGTGCTGCGTCAAGTTATCCGGATTGGGCATCTGGGAAACCAACAACTGCGGCACAGTTACAGGTCAAGGATGCAAATATTACCACTGCGACAACTAATTATGTGGTGCGCAAGGTTGATGGTATTGCTGGTGATGTTGCGTCATTGGCTAATACTGCGACGACGGATAATGCGACGGTGACGGCTAATGGAACCGCGGTTACTGCGTTGGAAAATGGACGTATTGCGCATCCTACACGTAATGTTAGTATTTGTCCTGCTAATGCTGTTTGTGGGTATATTTCTGCTAATGGAACCAGTGGCACAAAACAGTGGGTTCAAATAATTACTCAATAGTTTTTTCTGGATTGTTGGTTTAATATAAAAGCAGCCGAAATGGTCGCTTTTTGTTATACGTTTTTTTATTGTTTATTTCATTTTTGCGCGTTTTTCCAGTAATGTTTTATGCATTTTGTCGGTTTGTTCTTGGAATGTTTTTAATGTAATACTGTTCCTTTGATTGTTTGCAAACATATTCATAATTTCCGAAGATACCGGGTAAAAAATAGATGTGTCGTCCAACCGGACAATAAAATCATTTTTTATAACGGTATATTCTTTCTTGATTGGTGTTTCAAAAGTGCCGGCCGGTTTGAATATGCAATTATCATGAATTTTTACAAAATTCAGTGCGGATACTATTTTTGTGTCGTTTACGCGCAAATATGATACGGGTGCCGGTGTGTTCGGGGCAATTTTGAATCTGGGGCTGGGTTGTGGTTGGGATGGATATGGTTTGTATACCCGTTTCCACGACACGTGTGCCCGCTGGTTATATGGTGTTTTTAATATATTTTGAATATTGGTATGGTTGTTAAAATCACTGAGTTTATAACTGCGTATAAAAACAGGTTGTTCTTTGGACAACATTACGGCGCGCAATATTTCAAAAAGTTTAATATCGTTATCCACGGTTTCTGGGATAGTTTCTTGGGATATTAATTCGCATGCGTCGAACCACATTGATGTAAAAGATTTAAAGCCTGTGATTGTTATAAATTCGGAACTGGACATATATTTTTTAACCTTTGCTAGTGATATCATTATTCTGATTATTGGGTGTTTTGTCAATGTTATGTTTTTGTTGACTTTTGGGATTTTGGGGTATAAAATTTATGCGCGCATTAGGAAATCAGGAATTTTTAGTGCGTGCCGATTGGCGAAAATAATAAACTAAGCCGAATGGAGTAATTATGATTGAAAAAAACTGGATGACTTTGATTAAGCCAAAAAAATTGGATATCAAGGTCGATGAAAAAAATCCTAATATTGCAACTTTGATTGCGGAACCACTGGAAAAGGGTTTTGGTTTAACCCTGGGGACGGCGTTGCGTCGTGTATTGCTGTCTTCGTTACAAGGTTGTGCGCCTGTGTACATCAAAATTGATGGCGTTCAACACGAATTCAGCAGTTTGCCAGGTGTGCGCGAGGATATTTCGGATATCATCTTGAACTTGAAAGGTGTTTATTTCAAGGCGAATTCCGAAGGTCAGCACAAGGCAACGATTAAAGCGCGTGGCCCGGTTGTTGTGACCGCCGGTATGATTGAAACATCCGCCGGGGTCGAAGTGATGAACAAAGATGTCGAATTGTGCACTTTGGATAAAGATGCGACATTTGATATGGAAATCACTTTGGATTCTGGTCGTGGTTATGTTGCGGCGAATGCACATGGTGATGGTTTGCCATTGGGTGTGATTCCTGTGGATTCTATATTCTCGCCAATTTTGAATGTGGCGTCGAATGTTTCGCAAACCCGTGTTGGTCAATCAACCGATTATGATAAATTGGAATTGACGGTTAAAACAAACGGTTCTGTGACGCCCGAGGATGCAATCGCATATGCGGCACGCATTTTAACAGATCAATTGTTGGTATTTATCAACTTTGAAGATCCGGCACAAATCAGTGCGCCGGCCGACGAAGACAAGGCCAAAGATGCTTTGCCATTTGATCCAAAGTTGTTAAAGCACGTTGACGAATTGGAATTGTCTGTTCGTGCGAACAATTGTTTGAAAAACGATAAAATCAATTGGTTGGGTGAATTGGTTCAAAAGACCGAGGCCGATATGTTGAAAACACCAAACTTTGGCCGTAAATCTTTGAACGAAATTAAAAACCAATTGGAATCGATGGGATTGGGTTTAGGTATGGAAGTACCTGGATGGCCACCAGAAAATATTGCGGAGTTGTCCAAGAAATACGAAGACCCATACAAATAAAATAATTTCTATGGGCGCTTGTTGCGATTGCCGGTTTTTATGTAGGTCTACTACACTGCAAACCGTCAATCGCTTCCAATCGTCTCATATAAATTATTTTTTCAAAAGATTGTCAGACATGTTTTGACAATTTTTGTACGGGCAATCGTAAATTTAATTTTTAGAAAAAGTTGAAAGTCTTTAAAACAAATCCCATAATACTGGTATGAAAATATTAGGTTATGGCGTCTCAATAAATCCCTGGGGCAACCTGGGGCAGAAACACAAAGGAGTAATCAATGAGACATATGGTATCAGGTCGCACTTTTAATCGCGATACAAATGCACGCAAGGCTTTATTAATTGGCTTGGCGAAAAATTTAATTGAACGTGAACAAATCAAAACAACATTGCCAAAAGCAAAAGATTTGCGTGGTGTTGTCGAAAAATTGATTACACGTGCCAAGGTTGATACAGTGGCGAACCGTCGTTTAATTGCGTCTGAATTGGGCAATGGAACAAATGCAACGGTTAAAAAATTGTTTACAGTTTTGGGACCACGTTATGCAAAGCGTCCTGGCGGTTATACACGCGTATTAAAGGCTGGGTTCCGTTATGGTGATGCGGCACCAATGGCGATTATCGAATTGGTTGATCGTGACGTTAATGCAAAAAAAACAGTGAAACCAGCAGCAGCTGAGACACCAGTTGTGAAAGAACAAGAAGTTGAGGCTAAGACGGCGCCAAAGGCTGAAAAAACAACAAAAGCACCGGCGAAAAAAGCAACAAAAGCGGCCGAACCAAAGGCAAAAGCGACTGCGGCCAAGAAAACTGTTGCGGTTAAACGTCGTGCAACTGGAAAATAATCCAATTTTCAAAGTTTCCCACTTCGTTGAAACTTCGTGGGACAGGCAAAGTTCAAATAATGAATAATTGAATTATTGACTTTGGATATAAAATTAAATCCCTGCAAAATTTTTTGCGGGGTTTTATTTGTAAAAACAATTTTGTAAAAAGTTCGATTTGTGATAAAATAGAAAGGATAGTTGTAGGAGAAAATATATGAAAAAGTTAATTGCGTTTGCGTTAATTTGTTCTGGATTCATAGGTTTTGATGGGGTTTCGGCAACACGCGCAACACGTGCAAATACGAATAGTGTGGTGCGTCAACCTGTTGCAAGTGCGACAACGACGTCTGGGGCTCGTGGGCGTGCGGCCGCTTTGACACCGGCGGCAACGCAAAGGGTTTCGGCGCGTGCGGCCACAACGCAAAAGGCAATAAATACAAATACCAAAATAGTTGCGGCCACGGCAAATACGGTGGTTGATGAAGAATGCAAAACGAAATATTACGGATGTATGGATTCTTTTTGTATGTTGGATAATGCCAATGGTGGGCGTTGTTTATGCAGTAATCGTAATGCCGAATTGGATAAAGTATTGGCAGAAATTCAAAAGTTAGATGAACAAAGTTATGCTATGGCCACATCGGGTGTTGAACGCATAAATATGGGCGACAGTGCCGATGCTGTGCAAAAAATGGTCGATAATATTACCGGCAGTATGGATGATTCAAATAAAAAAACTCGGGCCAGAACGCTGAACCTGGATGCATGGAACAATGTTTACGAAACAGACGAAGATGATGTTTTTGGGACTGCTGGGGCGACAGATATCAGTAATCTGACCGGCGATGAATTACAGGCGGCCGTGATGGATTTGTGTGTGAAACAGATGCCGGAATGTTCGCGTGATATTTCTATGTTAAAATTGATGTATGCACAACAGATTAAATCTGATTGTGCGGCGTATGAAAACAGTTTGAAACAGCAAAAGGCCGCGTCGGCAAAAAAATTGCAAACTGCGCAAACTGCCATGCGTGAGGCTGCATTGGAACAATATCAAAATGCGAACAAGTATGATTTGGGGCAATGCACGATTCGGTTCAAGCAATGTATGCAAACAACCGCGGATTGTGGCGATGATTTTTCAAAATGTGCGGCGGTTGTGGCGGCTGATAATGCACAAACCAAGGTCGGCAAGAAAAACAAAGTGCAAAATTACACTATCAAAGGTGCGGTATCGTCAATAACAATCGCGGCGACGACATATGATACATTGTTGGCAAAAAAGCCTATGTGCGAATCGGTGACTAAACAATGTGTTGATGTCAAAGATAAAGTTTGGGATGCGTTCCTGCGTGAGGCTGCGCCGGCATTGAAATCTGCGGAATTGGTTGCGGAATCCAATTTGCGTATGAATTGTATCGCGAATATTTCTGATTGTTTCCAACAGGCATGTAAAGATCGTATTGATCCAAATGATCCGGATGGCTCGTATGATATGTGTTTGTCGCGTCCAGAAACAATGCGGTCGTTGTGCAAGGTGCAAATCGATCCGTGTGTCGCGACAGAACCCAAAATTTTGGATTATGTTTATGCTCGTCTTGCCTCTATGCGTGTTGATGCATGTACGACCGAGGTCAAAGAATGTCTAACCGATGATAATCGTTGTGGCAAGGATTATTCACAATGTATTGGTTTGGATACGGATGCGATTATAAACCTGTGTCCGTCCGAAAAACTTACTGCGTGTAATGTCGATGCAAATGGCAATACGTTGTCCCAGGCCCAGGTTTACGTCAATATCGAACATATTATTTCGGGTATTCTTTTGAATGTTGATAATTCTTTGCTGAATACTTGTGTGAATTTGGTTAATACCAAGATGTTGGAAATTTGTGGTGATACCGCGGAATGTTTGGCGTTTAATAACGATAGTGTTATTGGTGCCGACAGTTTGACCAGTTATAAGGCTCGTGATGGCAGTTTTGTTATCGATGGTATATTAACGTTCGGAAATGTCAAAGTGCGTGAAGTGACCAGCACCAAAGATGATGTCAAATTTGGTAAGTATGAATTAGATATTTCTGATTATGCAAATAATATTCGAAATGTTGACGGGACGTCTGCGGTCAAAGAACGTGTTTTGTCGACGTTGCAATCAACACAAAATAAAATCAATCAAAAGATTGCTTTGTTAACATCTGATCCGAAAATCAGTATGTGTGTATACGGTCGTGATATGACACAGATTCGTGGAACAAAAACGAATCGGAATAACGGAACCGAGGCCCGTTTCCCGAATTTGCTGGATTCGTCAATTGTGACAATTATAAATTCGGGTTTGGATAGGGCCAGTGAAAATTACGCCAAAAAGTATGACGAAATGGTGAACCAGGCTATGGAGGAGGCCGGTGATGAAAAGAAAACGGCGCTGTGTTCTGCAATGTCGCAAACGGGGCAATCACAAAAACGTATTTCAAGGATTTTTGATGTAGTGCGCAAGCTTAAACGAAATCAAGGGTCGGTGGATGTTGGTACCGTGGATAATCAAGATTCTCAATTGGGGTTGTCCGGAAATGGGTACGAGGTTCGACATGTCATAGATGGTATGACCATGGATGAATTGATGGCGCAATCCAAATCCAATACAGGCAGTTTCGTTCAAACGGATAAAGATGGTAATATGATTAGTCAAATTATAACCCGTGCCGTGTATTCTGCGGACACGAATGTCTGTACGTTGACGACCACAACCCAGGTTTGCAAACATATGAAAGACGTGTATGATACATCGTCAGACAGTTGTGGCAGTGGTGGTTTGTTTTCGTGGGGATGTGATGGTGGTACTTTCAGTATATTGAGCGGTGGCGGAGATTCCAGTTCGTCCAGTACATTCCGTGGTACTGTGTGTACGGATTTGACTGAGCCCGTGACCAAAACCGAAGAAATAAAAATGTAAAAAATTGCCCGTCGTATGATGGGCGTTTTTATAGAGTTCAAAATTCAAAGTGCAAAGTTCAAATAATGTGAAATTACAATTCGCCCAAATCAGTTATAACCGTAATACCTTTGCTTTCCCATTCGGTGCGTTTGGCATCCAAATTCATTATGTTTGTTGTGTTCAAAAATAGTATTGGTCGGACATTGTGTTGCTGTGCCGCGTCCAGCAATCCCAAAATCGGGGATTCGCGCGTTTTGCCGGCGGCAAACCAAGTTGGGTCATCCATAATCCAAAAATCGTTGTCGTCGTGGATTGCAATTGCATTTTTGTCGGTCAAAATTATATCGTTTGGCAAAATATTAAATTCCACATTGTTATCATGCAGATGTTTTGTGACGACATTATCGGGTGTGTTTGGTGTGTCAAAATCATCGTCAAAATTGATGTCTTGGAATACGGGGGCGTGTGGCATTGTTGGCGCAGTGTCAACGTCATCTGTATCAAAATCCGGGGGCAGTGGCATATCGTCATCAGGAAATGTTGGTGCGGTGGGTGCTGCGTCCGCGGGGTATACGTTCGGATTCACGCTGCATGCGCTGCATATTGGGGTGTTTATGCGATTGGGGTGAACGCGTGCGCGTGTGACGGCGCCCTGCATTTCGGCCGGATATGTACTTTGTTCGATTGGTATGGTTGGTTGATGTGTGATCGATTCGGTTTTTTCCGTGTTTTTTTCGGGTTCTGTCATTTGTTTCGGAAACAGTTTTTCCAAAATTTTTGCAACTATTTTTGGCATAGGTAATGCCAACAGTGGTTTTTGTGTCCGGATAACGATTATCGTTGTTGCGATATATAACGGGATTGCGGCCAATATAATCAGGCTGAACGTGAACCCGCCCAGTCCGCGCAGATGTGCATGTGATATGCGAATCCAATCGCGTGCACTGAATAATTCAAAATTGAACAATATGTGCAAAACCACCCACAGGACGAATACATAGCCAATCGTCCATAACAATGGCACTTTACATTTTTTGAAAAAATCAATCAACTTTGACATACTGTTATAATAGACAATTTGTGGTTTTTGTCAAATAAAAATGATAATTTTTGTGCAAATTTCATTTTATTATGGGGCTTTTTTATGATATAATAGTTCAAAAAGGGAGAATGTTTATGCAAAAAACGTCGAAATTGTTATGGTCTGGGGTCGCCGGAATTGCGGCGATTATGTGTGCGGGGGCGGTGAATGCTGCGTCGCGTTCTACGTTGGGTAATGCGGATGCAGGGCGTGCTGCTGCGACTTCTGCGCGTATGCCAACAATGCCGACGATGTCGATTAATACGATTGGAACACATGCTGTGTCGGGTGTGGGGGGAACGTCCAGTGGCGGATCCACAATACCATCGGGTGGTGGTGTGACACCAACACCGACGCCAACGCCAACGCCGACACCTACGCCTGATTGTGACGATGGCGGTGTGCGTAATTCTGACTTTACGGTTGATATGTGTATGCAATCGATTTTGCGCTGTGTGCAAAGTGGTGTTTTGCCGCATGGTCTGAACGATTTGTTTAACGAAGATTTGCGCCATTCTATCTTTAATGGTATGGGTATTTGCGCGTCCGAGGTTGACAAGTGTATCCGTGATGTGCGTGTCGATTGTCAAAATGTATATTTGAATGCCCAGGATGTGTGGTTGGATTTCAATTCACGGATTGTGCAGCCGGAATACTATAACTTTGTTCTGCGTAAAACAGGTTTGACCCCGAACCAGGCCGAAAATGTATGTGAATTGTTGGATAAAAATACATATGGCAGGTCTTTTGCGGCGGTGTCTGCGTCCGGTGGTGTGACATCAGAATATAATCAGACGGTTGGTGCGTATAACGAGCAAGGTGGTGGTAATTTATCAAAACCTTGGCCCCAAGGTCCAACTGTGAACAATACTGCAAATGGTAATACAACGGGTGTTGACGGTGAACGTGGTCACTATGCGCGTTGGGATGCAACCGAAGGTGTCTGCAAAATCCGCGTTGCGGCGTATAACAAAGATGATTTGATTACAAACAAATGGCTGTTTGGTGCGTTGGGTGATGATCGTGCGGCCGAAGTTTGGCGTGATGCCGGTTCAACATTTACATGCAACAAAGATTTGTTTGACTTTTCTTTGTTGAATGATACAAGTACTGTCGCCGTTGTTGGTATTGGTGGCGGAACATTGTTGGGTGCCGGTATTGGTGCGTGGGCCGGTCGTGGTGCGCATGAATTTGATTGCAGCGATGACTATGTGGTTGGCCAATTGAAAAAGCAAATATTTGATAATAAATTAGAGACCTCTTTGAATAAGTATTTGTCGTCGTCAATATCTGGGGGAAGTTTTGGTTCTGCGCAATGCAATGATATAAAAGCTTTGTATAATGCGTACGAGACAAGGGTTAAAGCCGTTGAAATGTGCGTGGCCGATACTCAGGTTTGTAAGTATAAGAAGGCAGATAATAATACTGTGGTAGAGATGAACTGTGATGGATTGATTGGTATGCAGATCCCGGGGAGTGCTGGTCAAGATGGATTGTATAGTATGACATATGGTGGTGATGAAATAAAGGTTGACGCAACAACTAAATCGACACTTGAAGTATGCAAGCAAAGATGTGTGAAATATAATTCTCTGACCCAATCGTGTCGCTATAAAACATTGTTAAATGGCGGACAATCTATTAGTGATGCTTTGTGTGATGGAACATCTGGGGATTGTGTTTCTGAAGGTGAGATGAAAAGACAGATAAATGATTTGGCTTCTGTATTCGCTAAATTGAGTGTTTTGCATGGGACCGAAAGCAAGAAAGGCCAGGGTGCGTTAATTGGTGCTGGGATTGGTGCGGCAACCGGTGGTGTGGCGACTGCGATTACGGCATTTGTTGAACGCAATAACATTTCTTGCCGTGTGGGTGATGGTTTGAATACGGTTGGATTTGGCAAATCGTTCACCATAGATTCTTTGAAAGATTTCTATGTGAAATGGAATTTACGTGTTGCAGATTCTATTCGTCCGACCGAGCGCGTGACAACATGCGATCAATGGCGTAATGTGTGTGCGATGTACACAACACCGATGGAATGCCAAAATGTCGAAGTGTATTATCAGCCGGCAAATCGTTCGACAACAACATTGATACGTGCGGCCTGTGTGATTGATGAAAATTCTGGTAATTGTGTTGAAAACGAACCTGTATTGCGGTCGTATGGTGTGACACCGTGTGCCAATAGTAATAATGGCGGTGGTACAGGGCCAAATGGACCGGTTATACCGTTTGATCCAAATGCTAATCAGGCGATAGAGGTTATACAACACTAAACATCAATTCGAAATCTTTGGGGATTTTGAGTATTACAAACGCCGTTTTTTGGCGTTTGTCTTTTTTTTTGTAAAGTGCAAAGTTTAATTGAGGGGAGAATGACGATTATAACGACAATTTGACATTTTGTAGATTTTGTCTATAATTTTTAGACAAAGGATTATAAAATGTGGCAAAAGTATGATTTGAATTCCAAACGTGCAAAACAAGAATATCAGCACGTTTCCGGTAAATTCGGGGCGTATGTGTATCATAATGATTTGGACTTTTCGCAATATTCGCCAGCGTATTTGGCGTCTAATGAAAATGTGGGCGATATTGTCGGGTTGTTAAAGCCGGCGGGTAAAACGGCGCTGACGGTTATGGCCAGTGGAGATATTCCGTTATTCTTGTCTGGCTATGGCGCGCGTCGTGTTGATACCTTTGATATATCGATTAATGCGTATTTGGTGATGCGGATTAAAATGAATATGCTGAAAAGTAATTTCGAATACAAATCTTATAAAACTGTTTTGGACGGATTATCGGATGCACCTGATTTTATGAATTCTGTATCGTGGGATGTTGTGTATGATACTTTTCAGGCCGAGCCGGATATAATGCAATATTTGCGTGATATGAACGGTTATGGGATTTTTGGTGCTGTGCCGGGAAATCCATATTGGAATATGGGTGATGCAGAGTATGTGCGAATAAAAAAGTTTGTGCCGAAATCATATAAATTTATTTGGACGGATTTATATAAATTGCCAGAACGAATTGGCAATAAAAAATATGACATAATTTACCTGTCTAATATTTTGCAATATGCGGGCGATGATAGCAAGATAGCAAAAACGGTTGATACATTACAAAAGCATTTGAATTCGCGTGGCGTGATTGTGTTGGATTCGTTGAACCCGATGTATTCGGGCGAATATGATTTTTTGGAAAATTTGCATCGGGATGTTATTTTCGACGCTAATGCATGCAGTGTGTTTTTGAAAACGCGGTAGTTATTCTAGAGTACAAAGTTCAAATAATGAAACAAAAATCCGCCGGATGGCGGAGTTTTTAGAGTCCTTTTTTGCTTTCGATACTGGGGATATTGGGTGTTGATACTTTGGGTGTTTTTTTGGAACAATCATCACCATAACTCCATCTTGTTTCCCCACAATAACATGTGTCTCGCCATGTTCCGTTGGCTGTTTTGCATGTCTGTTCGTTATTGGGAACGCAATCAAAAGGTTTTGCGCCACCGATTCCATAAGATGTATTATATCCTTGGGGACATGCACAGCCTTTTTCTTTATCGTATGTGGCTATTTTTGGACAAGCAAGAGAAACCGTGCTTTTTTGGTATATGCACTTCTTATCTTTTTTGCTGTATTCTTTCCAGGTGTCGGTGCATTTGCATATGCTGTCGTCCTGATTTGTTAAGCCTTTATCCTTTGAACAGGAACATTTATTGTTTGCGTACGTACCGCCAGAATCAGTACATTTTTTTGTGGCTTCTTTTTTTAATTCTGCTGCGGTTTTTTCAACGCATTTATTGTTGTCCCATTTTTTACCGCTGGCCTTGCATTTTTCTTCGTCGGTCATATCGCGGCATTTGCCGTTGTCCAGAACTTGGCCGTTTTTGCTGCACGCGTCTTCCAGGGCATTTTCGGCTTTTTCTGATTGTATCATACGACTGACTGCACCGGATGTAAATGCGCCAACCGCCGTTCCAATGCCGGTTCCCAACATTGCTGAGGATGCCGCGGTTTGCGCACGTGTTGCACGATATGCGTTTTCGCGGAACGTTGTGACATCGATTCCAAACCAATCGGGACTGCATTTAAATGGATAGCCTGCATATAATTTTTTTGATGCCATTATTGAACTGTCTTCTTTGTTAATCAGGCTTACTGTGAATACGCAATCAAATGAACGATTATCAAACATTGCGCCCAATCCCTGGCAAGATTTTTGCATTTGATCGCGTAATGTTTGCAATTTTTTCTCGTCTGCTTTGATTTGTTTTTCGGCGTTTACTCGTACTGTTCCAAACACCGAACCAATGCGTCCAGCCAGGCCGGAATCAGCCTGGGTACATTCGGTTGCAATTGGTTTACATTTTGCCAATGCTTTATCGCCGGCAGATTTGCTAAGGCATTTGTCGAAATTTGTTCCGCATTCGTTGGTTATGCAGACATTATATCGATACCCGCAATCGACGGTTTGGTTGTATAATGATAACCGGATTGCTTGTTTTTTATCCTCTTTGATTTCGGGTGTAAATGCGTTGAATTCGTGCGCGGTGCATGTTGTGTTTTTTTTGCATGATTCCAGTTTGTCAGAAAAAGTCGTGTCGGAATCTGTTTCGCAATTTTTATAATCGGCGCCGCATTTGGATTGTATGCAATTACGCAACGCGGTATCGCAATTATTGCTGGATGTGCCAGATTTGGTTTGCCGGGTGACCGCGTTTCGTGCGTCGGCATTATCGCGTGCGGCACGCTGGGCCCGAATTTGTTCGGCCAAAGCGGAATCGCCGGTATCGGCAGAATCGGTATCGCGTGTTAAAATTGTGCTGAATTTTGAACTTTTATTATTGATTACAAAATCGGCACAAAATCCGGATTCCGCGAATATAAACGTTCCGCAGATTATTCCGAATAAAATTAAAAGTTTCGAATTTACAGTTTGTGCCATTTTTTACTTTATTTTTGTGCATGCGGTTTTGTAATACTCGCATAATGCGATTGCAACGGTTTTATCTGATGCGCAATTATCGGTTGTGTTTTTTTTGCAGGCGGATTCGACGCAGTCGTTAAAGATTTTGTCTGATGTACAATTTGATGTCACAGATGTTATTTTTTGTTTTCGTGCGGTTTTGTGCGCATTGACAATTGATTCGATGTTTGATTCAGTGCCCGCCAATACGGTTTTTCGCGTTGTGGTGATTTCGCTGCGTGCTGTGGATAAAAAGTTTGTACAACCTGTGGCGCGATTGCTGCATATAGCGAAAAAGTTATCAAAGGCCGAATCATCGGCGCATTTGGCAAAGTTGCTGTCGCATTTGTCGGATGCGGTTATGCATACGGAAATCTCGTTCGTGCATGTGGCGGTTGTTTTAGTGTTTGTTGCAAGTTTTTTCTGGGATGTGGTCGCGCTGTTATTAACAACGACGGCATTGCAAGATTTTTCAATTAATTCATCGTATATGTCTGTGACGTCGTCGGGTGTACAATTTTGTATTTTTTTCAGGCATAATTCGGTTGCCCAAACATAACGTTCGCCGGCGTCGGTTGGGGCGGATTTTAATTCTTTGGATGATATTGTATATTTGGATGATGCGGCGGTTGAAACGTTTTTCATGCCGTTTGTTTTTGGCAATCCGGCATCAGATGTGCCGCAATATTGACAGCGTGCCGCCGGATTTGCAGATAAATTGATTGCACATGCAGAATCCAGGCATTTTGTTAAATTTACACGCGAACATGATGCGGCCGCCCAACCAGTTGTCGGAACGGCAAACAATCCCAATATTAAAAATGCGATTTTTTTTATCATGCTCTCTCTTTCGTTGTATTATATCAGAAAACACCCGTGTATTAAAGTAATTTTTTATTGACAAAAGTTTGTTTTTGTATTATTGTCACAGGGTGATATAAAAAAGAGGTCAATATGAACGTTGATTGGAAAGATTTTTTGAATAAAGCAAAGGTGCCGGCGGGTGTTGTTGTCTTGGTGGCTTTGTTGGGTTTGGAAATTTACAATACTGTGAATAATTCTAAATCTGGTGATATGGGTAAAAGTGTTAAAAATAT
>CADCAA010000006.1 GCA_902799285.1 uncultured Pseudomonadota bacterium | reverse complement strand
CTACGGCGAGGTGAAGTGTAATAACGTGAGTGGAACTTCTTTGGGCGTTGCAGCAACATCCGCGAATTTAAGCAGTTCAGCATGGAATCAGAGTGGTGCAGACTGTTGGTGCCGTGCAACGGGATTAACAAGTGGTGGCGATACAAATACCACGGATAACGATGCGTGGGTGTTCTACGCCACCTTCGGTTCGGCGGCCTCTTGTGCGAACGGCTGTGCGTACTACTGCGCGAGCAACGTTCACGGCGACGCGAACTTCCGATCGGCAATATTCAACGCCGTAAATTAATCAGTTTTGATTTTAGAAAAAGCCCCGAACCCAACTCCCATTGAACATTGAAAGGCTTGGTTCTAAAATCAAAAAACACCACGCGTAATCGTGGTGTTTTTTTATTGTTTTTCTGTGTGCTTTTGCTTACACTTAATGCCAAAGGTATAATAAAAATGGCAATTACTATAAATCCAATTTCGCCGGTTGCGATTTCTGTTTTTGGTATTGATATTCGCTGGTATGCGATTGCGTATGTTGTCGCGTTTATTACATGCTTTTGGATTTTTGGTCGTCTGACGCATCGTGCGGATGCAACAATTACTTTGGATAAAAAGCAAAACGATGATTTTATGACCGCAATTATCTTGGGCGTTGTTATCGGTGGGCGATTGGGTTATGTATTGTTTTATAATCTGGCATTTTTTATTGCGCATCCATTGGAAATTTTTGCGGTATGGCATGGCGGGATGAGTTTTCACGGTGGACTGATTGGGTTGGTTGTGGCGAACTTTTTATTTGCACGTCGCGCACGTGTCAATGGTTGGAAATTGTTGGATTTGGCGTCGGTCGTGACCCCATTGGGATTATTCTTTGGCCGCATTGCGAATTTTATTAATATCGAGGTTATGGGTCGAACATCAGATGTCCCATGGGCGGTCGTATTTAACGGCGTGTCCACCACACCCCGCCACCCCAGTCCCCTTTACGAGGCATTTGGCGAAGGCATAGTATTATTCATCACAATGATGATATTATACAATAAAACAAAACTGAAAAATCATCCTGGCGCACTGACGGGCATAATGGGGATGCTGTACGCCGTGATACGCATTGTTTGCGAAATATTCCGTGCGCCCGACGCCCAGATTGGATTTTTAACATCATGGGGATTAACAATGGGCCAGTTATTGTCCGTCGTGCTGTTCACGGCCGGCGCGATAATATTTGCACACGCCATAAAAAAACCGCGATAAAATCGCGGCATTTTTATTAGTACTGACGGCCTTGGGTCATTTTGTGTTCGCGTGTTTTTGCGACCTTTAATCTGGCCTCTAAAACTTTGATGCGTTTGGCGTTAATGGCCGTATTTTTACGATCGGATTTCAAAGCACTGATTTGTCTTTCCAGGTATTGTACACTATTTTTATCCATAATTTTATCCTTTCATTTTTTTGTTTCAGCCGGCCTATTATATGCACCACGCGAATAAAAACAAGTAAAAAATCCACAGGCCAGAAAACTGTCCCATGGCAAACGGCCCCGCAATGTGAAATAATAAACATCGGATATCAGAGGGAATATGCTTGACTCCACGGGGATTTCGTTAAGGCTTTTTTATGGGCCCGAATTCAACTCCCACTGCGTGAATCCCAGTTTTAAACAAAAACGCCCGCAACGGCGTTTTTTTATGCGGCAAGCGGCAAAATACAACATAATAAAATCCATACGGTGATTTGGTTTAATATCATTAAAATGTTTATATTTCATCGACAATCCTTTTTAAGGTTGTCGTATTAGTGATTACATTTTGCTTAAAGTCCAGTCTTTTTCTGACTAAAATAGTATTAACGCTTTTCTTTTAGGTCTGTTGGAGATTTTCTGTCCCAACAAACATTTTTCTTAACAATTTTGGCTGGATTACCACCAATTACAGTATATGTTTCGGTAAATTTCTTTGTCACAACACTTTCAGCACCAACAATCGTATTATTTGGTATCTTAGCATTTTTTAGTAATCTTACCCCATGTCCAAGCCAGCAGTTGTCACCAATAATTATATCCCCTGGACCATTTAATACTTTTTTTGTTTTTTTATCAATGACTGCATGAAAATCTGTTGCAACCATACTAACATGCCAACCAATCATACAATCGTGTCCTATTTTGACTGATGCATTTGTTTCGCATAATTCAATATAACCACCTGTAATGGTACTGCCGTTCCCCCATATCAGACGTTGATTGTTTCCTAAACGAACAAATACAGATAAATTATTTATTTCTGGACTGGTTCCAAATGTAAGATTCGCATTATTTGCTTCAATGATTATTTTTGATGATTTAAATAAAGTTTCTGGAGTCAAAGTTATGGTGTTGTCAGAACCATTGATTTCGATATCCAAACCAGAAATTCTTTTATACTTTGTTAAGACAATATCTTTCTTGCCGTCTTTGATGATAATACGATTATTCTTTCCGATAATTGTATATTTTTTGAATAAGGTTTGACGAACGTTTTTCATATCTATCTCTTTGTTTGATATCTTTTTCGAATTGCATTATAGACCAAAGGAACATATTTTTCCATCATTGTATCATTTTGTATTTCGTTATGGTTGTATTCTGTATATGCCAGTTGCCAAGATTTTTCATCGTTTTTGAACCTTGGGGTCTTTGAACTAAGTGCATCGCCTTTTGTCTTTTTTATCATAAATTCTTCATACGACTTAAATATGTAATGGTTTATATGCAGATTTTTATAAGTACCATTTTGAATTCTGGCATTTGATACAGGTATTATTTGTTCGCCAATTGCATTAACGGCATAATATCCATTAATAGGAGTCGGCAGATGTAAAGTTTTTACCTCTATCTTTCGTGGATTTACTATGCTTTTGCACATTTCTGTTTTTGTATCAAAAAGATTATGTGCGGTAAAACGTTCCATGACCAATCCAGGTTCTTTTTTTACGATATTGTTATCGCCATAAACCAACCATTGTAGAACAACAGCAGCATATTTTTCAAAAGGTTGCAAACATGTTGCAACATTCCCAGAATCTGCGACTATAAATTCGTCTATATCTATGACTGCCAACCAAAAAGTATCATTTTTATGTTTTTCAACACAGTCGTGATATGCAGGCATCTGCATAGCTGTTCCTGACCAATATGTATATTCAACAATACCTGAATCTATATAGGGACGCAGTATTTGTTTTATATTATCTGTACTTTCGTTATCATATACATAAAATTTTTCGAACCCGACAAGCAAATAGTACTCCAACCATTCTGGCATATATTCTGCCTCGTTTTTTATTATACATGTCGCAGACAAATAATTCTTATAATTCATTATCTAAATTTTTGTTTTAATGTCCCGTTTTGTATAAAATATCTGTTGGTCAAATTCAGTCTGTCTAAAAAGCCACTTTCGTGTGATACTATTATAAATGCACCTGCATAAGCATTCAGCACAGAAATAATGTATTCTTTTGTTTCCAAATCAATATTATTTGTAATTTCATCCAATATCAAAAGCTTAGGTGGTCTAGCCGCAATTTGCGCTAATGATAATCTAGCTTTTTCACCACCAGATAACGTTTTTACTTTTGCAAACACTTCTTCATTTTTACGAAACAGGAAATCATTTAAGTGTTTACGAATTGCCTTTGCGTCCATTGATGGTGCACGTTCACGTATAACTTCCTCTACTGTATCATCTGGATTTAAATTGGTGTAATGTTGTTCTAAATATCCAATATCTGATGGCTTTGGTAAAACCCAATCACCAGAAACGTTTATTGATTTATTTTGCATTATTGCCTTGATAAAAGTTGTTTTACCAGAAGCATTGTTACCACTTATAGAAACTTTATCCATTGGTGCCATAGAGAAGAATACATCTGATAAAACTATATGTGCTCCATAAGAGCATTCGCCAAAAGAGACCGATACCAAATTAGCACCAGATTGAACATAGGCATTGTCAATATTGAATTTCAATTTATATTCTTCTGGCAAACGATTTTGCTGCAAAGAACTTTGTACATTCCCAAGGCGTTCGTTTAATTTAGCGATTTTTGCATCTGCCTTGGCTTGTGCATTGTCTGATTTTGCATCAAATCCCAATTTATCATTGTCTTTGGCTTTCTTTTTACCTGCTTTGCCGGCTTTTTGAGATTCTTGTTGACGCTGTATCTTTAGTTTTTTCTTTTCTTTTTTCAAATCGCTCAGCATTTTTTGTTGAGATGCCAATGCCAGACCATTTTCATACATATAATCGTTATAATCGCCAGAAAACACTGTTATCTTGCCATCTTTGATGTGCCACAATTTGTCAACTGTATTTGTTAAAACATCCAAATCATGGCTAACAATTATCAAAGTCCCTTGGTAATTATCTAATTTACGTAACAAAGAATATTTTACATTTTGATCCAAATGATTTGTCGGTTCGTCCAGAATAAGCAAATCTGGTTGTGTAGCAATGGCTTCTGTAAATGCCTTATTAAATCTTTCGCCACCACTTAATTCGCTGTGTTCCAAAACAGTTTGTGGAACGTATCCGACAACCAAATTGTCAATACCACTGATACGGCCACCCGAAGGGTCCATTTCGCCCATTAACATTTTGACCAATGACGATTTACCACTTCCGTTACGACCAATAATTCCAATTCTGTCACCAGGTAATATTTGTGTGTTAAATCCTTCAAAACACACTTTGTGAGGAAAATCTAAAGATAAATTAGTTATAGTTATAGGTTTGTGTGACATATTTTAAGCCTTTTGTATAAAAATAGAACAAATATAGCCAATGTCAATAATTTTCGCTATTTACAATCGATAATCGGTTTGTCGGAAGGGAATAACACTCTGCTTATATGAAAATGTTTACAGTTGTGTTGTTCAAATAATTTTTGTAATAAAATCTTGTTATTTTCTAACTGTTGTAAATTTGAGTTATTAATTGGGTGGGAAATATGCAACACCGAGATTTCGTTGCTTAATATAACAGGTTTACCAAGTTTCAAATAACACAAAAAGGCGAAAGCGTCGTCCTCGCATCCGTATCCAGGATATTCCGGAAAACCACCAACAGCAATAAAATCTTTAACAGATATAAAACCGAAATTTCCTATAAAAGACCTTGTAAGCATTTTTACAGAGATGTCGTTTTTATGCCTTATGTCTTGAGATGGATTTAGAGAAAATTCACGCAAATAGTCCCAGTTTTTACTTTCTAATTCCGTAGTTATATCAGAAACATGAGATTTTACCCAATTTATATCAGGACTCCATAATCTATTTGCGCCATACCCATAAGAACCTTTCGTGCAATATGCTGAAATCTGGTCTAATATACTGTTTCCTAATGGAATGGTATCATCATCATTAAAAATTATATGGGTACCAGATGCATGTTTTACACCCATATTTCTTGCACCGCCTATTGTGGTACATGCCTTTATAATTTTTATAAATGGCTTGTTTGAACAAAACGTTTCCAGTTGTTTTGAATCACCATTATTCGAAGTGTTATCTACCACTATTATTTCAAAGGGCAATGTCTTTTGATTAAGATAAGAATTAATAACAAATTCCACCGACCCAGATTTTTCTGTATAAGAATTGTGGGTTAAAACGACAACTGATATCTTTGGTTTCATTATGCCAGTAATTTCTTTAATATGGGTTTCATATTATTATCAATTTCTTTAAACTTTCTCAAATCTCGTTTAAGCAGACCTTCATAAAAAGATTCTTTGTATTCAATTAAAGATTTTTCAAGAACAGATGATTGTACAAAGCGTAAAAACGTTAGTTTAAAAGCGTTTTCTAAATCTGTTTTAGAAACTTTTGCTACATTTTCACACGTTTTCAAGAAATCATGTGCTCTTGATAACGATTTATCTGACAAATCATTATTTAAAAATGCGAACCAAACAAAGTTTACCATATCTTCCGCAGAATTCCCTTTGTGAGACAGCTCAAAATCTAATATTGCCTTTACGCTAGATTTAGAAAATAATATGTTTTCATTATGAAAATCGCCATGGACAAAAGAATTAGAATTTTTTATCCAGTTAACCAAATCATCATTTTTCTTATATTTATTCAATATAGAAGTTTTTAATTCCAATATATTCTTAACCAGTTCATAATATGAATCTGTCTTTTTCAGTTTTCCTTTTATATCATCAATTTTATGCTGACTTGCTTTTATATTGAAATATAAATCAAAACTGTTTTTCAGGCTATCATCTGTTTTTATACGTTCATAATGTTTTAAAACTTTTGCGATGGGTTCATAAAAACATTCTTTTATATCATCCCCATGTAATACGTCGCCTTTTATAAATTTAGATATAATAATTTTGTGCTTAACATCTTCTTGGATTGGTTTTGTAAAAAATTTACCACTTTTGTTGTTGAACAGGCGACTTACCTTTTCTATCTGATTAACATAATCATTAGCGTTGTTTCGTAAAATTTTCGCCACAAATTTATGGTTGTCTTTTGTTTTTACTATATAATTTTCCGCAGAAAACCCACCAATTCGTTCTTGTGAAACGATTGCTGACCCCAGTATTTTTTCAATTTGGCGTTGAGTTTTTATATCCATGATGGAAATTTTAAGTAAAAAACACCAGAAAATCAACAAATTATTTGACTTTATGAATATAGGGTTTACCATTTTAGTATGAACTGGTGCAATGTTTATTTGGACTGTGACGAGGTTTTATTACAAACCGCCCAGACTCACGCGCTGTTTTTACAACAAGAATATAATATAATCGTTGATAAAAACACATACCCCAGCCATTGGGTTTTTCCGGCAAATTCGGGACTGGATTTTAATAAATCAACAGAATTATTTACACAAACGCATTATTTTGAGGAAGTACCTGCGGTTTCGGGTGCAAAAACAGCAATTCAAAAATTAAAAAATACTGGGGCATCATTATCTGTAATAAGTTCGATATCTACAAATTCAGTTGCCAGAAATAACAGATTGCAAAATTTACAAAACGTATTTGGTGACGTATTTGATGATATTATATTATTACCATTGGGGTGGGCAAATAAATTAACCCAATACAAGAAATTGCCAAAGGGTATTGTAATAGATGACAGCATTTTTAATATTCAAGATGCCATCAGTTGTGGGCATGATGCTGTTTTTATAAGTTTGCTTCAAAACAAAGAACATATTGCTATCGCACGCGATTTGTTGATACCAACGGCAAACAGTTTATTAGAATGTGTAGATAACCATATGATTAAACAAAGGTAATATTGTGAACATAGTTATAAAACCATCAAAATTAAAATCTGATAAAACGATAAAGGTTTTAGGTCACAAACATTCTTTTGTTCAATTAGTTGCAGCCACAATAATTTTCAATACAAAATGCACTATACACAACGTACCCAAAACAGATGATACGGATATATTATGCAAACTGATAGTTAAGTTTGGCGGCAAAGCCGTTTTTAAAAACAACACCGTATATATTGATACTAAGTCCATGAAATATAAGCGAATTGATGAGAATTTATGTAATAAAATTCATGGGGCTTTGTATTTTATTTTTGCTTTAGCGATAAGATTCCACAAGTTTTCTGTTGTGCCAACAGGTGGATGTAATATAAGCGCCCAAGGCATGCGGCCATATAATCACCTGGTAGACATTTTGAATACCTTTGGTGTTACGAATAAGTTGAACAAAACAGAATATTCATGGAAACCATGTAAAAAAACAAATGTTGTTCAAAATATTATGCGTTTTTCGGACAGTATGTTCCGTCTGACAGGCGAAAAGGTTAGCAGTGCAACAAAACTATGCATATTGGCTGCAATTGGAACAGAAAATACAAAGACCATAATAAAAAACTATTATTTCAGAACCGATGTTCACGATTTGTTAAATTTTGCAAAATTATGTGGAATTGACATAAAACGAACAGATAACAGATTGGTAATCAACACAGAAAATAAAAATATCTCAGACAATATTGTTTATACTTTATCAGATTGTCAGAGTGAAGTAATGACTTTTATCACTTTGGCCATTGTAAATGATATAAAATTGACCATCCTGGTTAAGAATTTAGATGTTTTACAAAATATATTATACCCAGAATTGAAAATATTACAAAAAATAGGTGTAAATCTTATCTTAGGGAATAATAAAATTATTGTTCCAAAGCAAAGACAGTTATCTGGCACAAATATTACAATAACGCATAAAGGTATCCAAAGCGATCACCAACCTTTTATTGCATTGCTGTTATCGTTTGCAAACGGAGAATCTGTTATTAAAGAAACAGTATGGCGTTCACGTTTTGCGTATGTCCCCGAATTAAATAAATTGGGTTATTCTATTAAAAAGTATTCAAATAAAATTATTATCAAACCTTATGAACACAACAGGTTACGAACTAATGTAATTCTAAATGCAACAGATACCCGTGCCACTGCAGTTTTGTGTATTGCCGCAATAAAATCTGGCAAAACAGTTAAAATAACAAATATAGAACACTTAACACGTGGGTACGATGGTTTTATCGAAAAGTTAATAAAATTGGGGGCAAGAGTATTAAAATGAAAATCTTATCTATATTGAATATATCTAACAAAGATAATATTAGCTGTGATTCTGGATATATCTTTCAATCTATATTATCCAGCCAGTTTGAAAATATGGGTCATAAATATGTTGTCGCTGGCGCCAATTGCCTAGAATTCAAGAAAGCAAAGGAGTTAAAATGCAAAAAAGAATATATAAATCTGGGAACAAATAAATTCTCTTCTCGTTTTGACTTTAATTCTGAAGAATTTGCTAAGTTGATAAAGAGGACAAAACCAGACATAATATTCAATACCCAGGTTGAACTAACCTCTGCAATTCGCAGTGTATTAGTATGGAATAAATTGGATATACCAATCGTCACATATTGTCATTATCCGGCATTGTGGGCAAATAATATGAAATCACGAACCCCAGAAATAGACCAGAGTCTTAATGCTAGGAATTTAGGCAATAAAATTGTTTTTGATATATTGACCGCATTACAGACAGCTGATTTATTTATTATACAAAGCGAATTTGCTAAATCACTCATAGTTAAAGCAGCAAAATATTACAAAGTTCCATATGATTCTAAAAAATTTATTGTGATAGCGCCGCCATCTGATCCATTGTTTCTGGATAAAAAGAACAGATATATCACAACACTAAAAAACAGAAAAAACTATATATACAACCATCGTTTGTACAAAACGTATGGGACACAAGATTTTATCAATATTTTTGCAGGTTTACACAAACAGTTTGACATACAATGTGTTGTTCTTGATCCTATGCAAAAACGTAGCCAAAAGCGGGCGTCACAAAATAATACCCCCGCAGATTTTGTAAAAATTATGTCAAAAATGCCGGGCATGAGCATAGCACAAAACAATAAAACCAGGGCAGAATATAAATCAATATTGAATTCTGGGTTTGCTTGTTTTGCACCCTTGCGTAAAGCATGCGTTTGGTCTATGGCTTGTATGGATTGTATGGGGATGGGTATACCAGTTATTGCACCAAACATGGCCGCTTTTCCAGAGTTCATTCCGCAATCTTTATTGTATAAAAACGAAAGACAATTAAATAAAATCATTTCTAAATTGCAAACGAACGATGCCTTTGTAAAACAAATGTCAGAACAATGTTTTGTATCAGCACATAAATATTCCCCGGAAAAAATAGCTGAAAAACTATGCTGTGAATTTAACAAATTGGTCAATAAATAATGTGTGGAATTGCTGGGATCTTTGATACAACAAAATGTGATAATAAGCGACTTGTGAAACGCATGTTGCGCACTATGAAGCATCGTGGTCCTGATGGATGGGCATATAAACATAATGATTTTGTATCTTTGGGTTTGGTGCGTTTATCTATGAATTCCATAAAAACACCAACACATGTACACGCTAATACAAAAAATGATATTTTCTGTGTATTTAATGGCGAAATATACAATCATCTAGATTTACGAAAAAAATTGGAATTAAATACTGTATCAGGTAAAAAATATAATGATGCAGATATCATAATTCCCATGTATGAAAAATACGGTAAAGATTTCGTAAAGTATTTGGATGGTATGTTTTCAATTGCTATTATGGATAAAGATAGATTGTTGTTGTTTTCTGATAAATTCGGAATAAAACCCATATATTATTCCATTTTATCAAATGGGAATTTTGTGTTTTCTTCTGAATTAAAAGCTATTCTAAGTATAACTAAAAAACATAGGATTTCCGCAAAAGGCTTATCCAGTTTTTTACAATACCGTTTTGTTGCACATCCTTTAACTATATTTGAAGATATATTTAAATTTGGACCGTGCCAAATATTAGAAATAACAGCAAAAGGTGTAAAAAAATATAATTATAAAATTATTTGTTCCCCCGCAAAAACTTTGTCAAAATGGGGCAAAAGTATCGCTAATTATGATAGTTCAGAAGTTAAAATTGGTGCTTTTTTAAGTGGGGGATTAGATTCAAGTATTTTATGCTCGTTGTTCGGAGATAAAAAACACGTTTTTACAATTAAATACGATATCAACAGAGTGATTAACGAAACAGATTTCGCTGCAAGTGTTGCCCATAAAAATAATTTAATACATCACATAGTCAATGCCAATAAACAAATAATAAAAAATAATTTTGATAAAACTATTTTGGCACTTGAAGAACCATTGTATTCAACGGTCGCACTTAGTACATATTTGCTAGCAAAATCTGCAAAAAAATATGTAAAAGGTATAATCAGTGGTGATGGTGCCGATGAAATGTTCATTGGATATAACTATATACGCACCGCAATGAATAATGTTGGTTCTGAATTACAAACATATAAACAGCAAATATCTTGGCTGCCACGGGATACGCAGAAAAGATTATTTAATCGTAAACCAAAAAATTTAAATTTGATAAAAACATCAGATAATCCTTTGCAGACTATTGCAGATTTTGAAAGGAAATATAGATTGCCCGATTATCATTTGTTCAGGTTAGATAAAATGACAATGGCAAATTCAGTTGAGGGCCGCGTTCCTTATTTGTCCCAGGAAATTATTAATTATTTATCAGGGCACTCTTTAAGGAAAATTTACACAAACCCACCAAAACAGCAACTGGCTAAAACATTTAGTAATATATTGCCTGCAAATATACTAAATCGTAAAAAACAACCTTTTACAGCACCTTGGGTTGATTGGATTGATGGATATTTGCATAAAGATATAATGCGCACATTTAACAACAAATCTTTGTGTGATTTATTTGATGTTTCTCAACCCGAATTATTAAATTTGATAAACAAACCATTAAAGCAATATTCTGATTATACAGCTATATGGGGGCTTTATGTCCTATTAAAATGGGCAAAAATATATAAAAAATATATTGTCTTTTAATCTATTATTAACTTGACTTTCGGCGACTTTAGAGCGGTAATTGCGTGACGTTATAAAGGAGCCGATATGTCATATAAAGATAACATGCCAAAGACGATGGAGGAGTTAAAAGCCCTGTCATTTGATGAACGGGCGCGATTATGGGCAAAATATTCACAATATCCGTTCAAACGGTAAATGCGATCGCTTTGGTATTATATTCAATGCGACAGGTTAAATCTTCGAATTGAACATAAATATCTAGTAAAAATTCGAAAATACAAGGATAACCCAGAACAGTGTTTAGATCATGCGTGCCCAAATAAGTATAACTTTGTTCCTGGCACCATTTTAACAAGATATTTCAAAGGTATAAAATACGCCATCTTAGTCAACGACGACGGCAGTTTTTCTTATAATGGCGATAAATATTCAACTTTATCGGCGGTAGCAACCAAGATAGCTGGCATGAAAATGTCTGGCAACTTCTTCTTTGGTATAAACAAAAGGTACAAACATGACAATTAGATGTGCTATTTATACGCGTAAATCAACTGAACATGGACTTGAACAGGAATTTAATTCTTTGCAGAACCAAGAAGAATCGTGCAAGGCCTATATTGCATCTCAATCGTTTAATGGGTGGCAATATTATAAAACATACAGTGATGCGGCGATTTCAGGCGGAACGATGGAACGGCCTGCACTAAAACAAATGCTGGATGATATGGCGCATGGCTTGGTTAATACTGTGGTTGTGTATAAGGTTGACCGATTATCACGTTCAATTCTGGATTTCCATAATATGATGAAATATTTTGAAAAATATAATGCCAATTTCGTTTCTATTACCCAGTCATTTGATTATATTTATGGCGGGGAGAAATTCTGATGCAAACTTTCCAATACCTAAATATACAAAAATTGAAATAACTTGATATTACAGAAATTTGTAGTATTCTCGTTGGAACAGTTAAGGTTTTATAATGACTAAAGAAATAATATACCCAATAGATATCCCTAACAAATATCTTGTTCAATTAATAAATTTGACACATAAAACATTACAAAACGATAAAGATTTGCTTTATGAGGTTGACTATACACAAAATTTGCACAGTATTTACAAAGCTGGTTCACGTATTATTTCTTATGGTGGAATATGGTCAGTTCATAAGAAATATTGGCCAGAAATTATGCGTATTTATGCACCATTAGGACAGCAGATACACAGTGATTTGAATTATGAAATTAGACTTGATAAAAGCTCCAATTATGGACACGATCAACCAGATTTTTTTAGTTTAATATATTACCCAGACCAAGGGGCAGCATACGGTTCTATCCCCGATTCAGAATGTAATAAAATAAGATCAGAAATTTTGCATATAGCAAACACACATAAACACATCGTGGTGCGTTAATAAGATATAGCTCATCGTGCCGACAGAACGGTATATAAATACATGAACTTAGCATACTTGTCACCAAAAATAATATCCGACATACTGGAAGGCGAAGTGCCTACGCACGTGAACCTGCAAACTCTGTTCGGCATCGCACAAAAATACGCAGATTTTGATAAACAAGAATCTGCGTTTTATGGATGTTAATAAAATCAGATTAGTCTTTAGTGGCCAATTTATCCAAATTAATTAAAGCTTGTGGATCAATCCAACCAAGTCCATTATAGTGTCCACGTAGTCTATCTAGATCTTGCTTCATGTTCTTTAAACCATCCAACGTCAGGCCTAATTTGCCCAATGTTTGATTAAAAAAGTTACGACTAGTTGCACGTAAAAATAATTCAAATGCATACTCTCCAGGATTTGCATACACCAATGAAACAGGATACCACCGTGTATACATATCTGTTTTATCCAGGGTTTGCATATTTAACGCACATAAATACAACAAAAGATCTGTTTGCATTAATTTTTCAAATTCCTCTGTTCTTCCACGCCATCTTTTCTTTAAAAGGTCTGCTTTTAGTGAAATTCGTTGCGGGTTGAGCGTTCTATTTTTAATATCAAACGAATACATATCGGAATCAAAGATTGTAAAATTCCTTAACTTTGGGGTTTCGATGTCAAATTTACAATAATAATCATCCAAAAAAATTTTTAATTGTTCAAAATACCTTTTGTCCACTAAAAATGTCGTGAAGTTCATGAATATTTCGTATCCAAAAAATTTAAAGTGATCTGCTTGAAAATTCCAAAACCTATTTTTGGTATTTACTTTATTTTTATATCCAAGTATCTTCTCAAAAAACGTATGAATAGAGCGAATAGTTTCTTCCGTTTTATTGCAAACTATCATTGTTTCAACAACATCCAAACAATCATTTCGCAGGGGTAATAACTCTTCAATGCTGTTCCACACGCAATCGACTACTTTCGTCTGGTTAGGATCGTATTCAATTATTAATTTATCCAAAAAATCATAAACCTGATTAAAAAAATCTTCACATAAGTTCAAAGCACCAGACAAACCATTTTTTAAAGCATTTATAGCACAATCTTTCTTTAAACCTGTTATCATATAATGTGGCTTCGTTTCATCTAGATATGACGGCATATTCCCAAGCGCTGGTGCAACAAATTCTGGTTTTCCATATAAAAGTCGCACTAATTTTATAAACTCTTCGGAATTTTCAGATTGGCTCCTGGAAAAATCTATAAAAAGTAGTCCGTTCAGATAAGTTGGCAAGCATGCTTTACCTGTTTCATCTTTTTCCATAACTATCGGGATAAATTTCTTGTCTTTTCCAACAGAATTTGCATCTTCGTATACATTGGGCGAAATTATTAAAGTTTCTGTTCCTGCGCCACCTTTTTTCGCGTTCGCCTTTTCTTTATACTGTTTATCGCAAAATATAAGAACTTTTGTTATTGTTGGATCATTAACAGACTGTTCCATAAATGTATATATACTTGCACCATGAGTTAAATCGTATTTGTCGTACACCGTATCAATACCATGTTCTCTCAGCATGTCGACAATTTTTCTTATTCGTTCTTCATATTCTTGACCAGACCAACTATACGATATAAATACTTTCGGTTTTATTATAGTATCCAATTTTTTCTCCTGTGTTTTATAATTTTATTACGGTATTTATATAGGATTTTTGGGCTATTTTTCAAGGTATTGACTATCGAAAAATGGGCAGTGTATAGAAAGCAGGATATTATGGCGTAAAAAAGGGCATTTTTCGCCCATACCAAAGTCAACGCATGAAAAATCCCGCAGAACCGCGGGCTTTTTATCTGTACTGGCATATATGCCGGAATACTGGCGGATGGTGAGGGATTCGAACCCCCGGACGAGTTGCCCCGTCAGCGGTTTTCAAGACCGTCGCATTCGACCGCTCTGCCAACCATCCTTAAACTTTTTGTTCACCGCCGGTCTTTCAAACCTGTGGGTGTGTTCTGTTCAACCGAACGACGGGCTTATTATATATTATTTTTTCACCAACGCAAATGTAAAATTACCATTTTTGAATATTTTGTGGTATAATTACCCATAACGGAGAGAGAGTATGTATACAGCGATTGTTTTTGCTGTGGTGTTTTTGATGTGGCTTGCGTTCAGCAATCCGTTGAAGACTAATATTGGCGAAGGCACTGTTGCGTGCCATTTGAAAACTTTGCCGCGTAATAAATATATCGTGTTTAACGATGTGATGATAAAAATGGGGCGGGGCAGTACCCAAATCGATCATATTGTTGTGTCTCAATATGGTATATTCGTCATAGAAACTAAAAACATATCGGGTTTTATAAATGGAACAGAATTCGCTGAAAATTGGACCAAAACCCACCATGGGCGCAATTACACTTTTTTTAATCCAATCACGCAAAATCGCGGGCATATAAATGCATTGGCACACAAACTGGGGATTCCAAAGACTAAATTTATTCCGATAATAGTATTTTCTATGAACAGTCGTTTAATGTTGCCGCAAATGTCTGTGCCGGTGGTGTATACGCCGCAAGTTGCCGGCCGCATAAAATGTTATCGTGACGTGAAATTATCTGTGCCCCAGGCAAATAAAATCGCCGCCCAAATTCAAAAAATAAAGCAATATAAATCCGTATCAAACCGCGAACATATCTTGGACGTGCAACGTGCCATAAACGATAAAAAGAAAAAAATTGCTGCGCGGATTTGTCCAAATTGCGGCGGTCGATTGGTGTTGCGACATGGCGCTTTTGGGGATTTTCTGGGGTGCTCAAATTACCCCAGATGCAAATACACATATCACAAATAGAATTTTTTTTATTTGAAAAATTTATAAAAATTAAACCATTGGATTGGCGCGGATAAAACGGCCTGTTCTGTAAATTGCGCAAAACCCGCCGCCATATTATCCAGGTTTTTTTCATCCAAACGCCGAACAAATAACTTGTACTTTTCACGACCAATGTTTATCAATGCCACCGCAAAAACCGGGCAAGACATAGAACGCGCAAACCGAAATACACCGGCCGGTAAATCGCATTTTTGCCCCAATATTTTTACCGCAACAGTTTTACCCGGATTTTTGACCGAAATCCTGTCACCGGCCATCATGACCAAATCGCCATTGTTTATATAATCAAACATTTCGCCCGCGGTCCCGATATTCAAATCTTCGACTGGATGAATAATTGTGTTTTTCCGCACAGAATGCGACGATATAAATTGATGAAAAATGCCGTTTTGTTGCACTTGCTGAAACGCGTGCATTTTGACATTGTTCGCATCCGGGAATGCGGCCAAAGCCTCGATATTTCCGACGTGATTGCAAATCAAAAACGCACCATGTTTATTTTGAATCAGATTTTGCAGTTCACGCCAATCGTCATTATTATCCACAACAAATTTTATCGGATTGCGCGCGTCGCACATTGCCACCATTTTATCAACGCAAGAATACGCGAACGCACGAATATGCCCCAGTGCCGAAAATCGCGTCGGCCGTGCGTTGTGTGCAACCTGGTACACGTTCAAAATTTTCCGATATTCGCGTGAAAAGCCGCGCGCCCGCTTTGCGCAAAGCCCGATACAGCCCGATACAGCCCAAACACACACCTTGAGAAATCGAATGCCAAATATTTTATACAGCCAAAATAAAACCCCCAGCCGGAATTTCCCAGCACCACGTTCATGTTGTTGATACCAATTGCCTGTATTCAAAGTGACTTGCCTTTACAAAAATTTCATCTATAATCGAATTATGAAAGTATTTATAGCAAACATTGATTCAATAAGCAAGGATCCAGATGCCTTTACGGCACTGTTGTCGCCGACGCACCGTGCGCGCGTGAAAAAATTTCAAAATCAAAACCGCAAATTGCAATTTATTTTGGGACATTTAATGGCGGCAAACAGTGGTAAAAAACACACGTCTATTGCACACAAAGATAACCTGGTTGTGGTTGCGGCGGCATCCAATGCACCGGTCGGAATTGATATAGAAAACGGGACAGTTGATCGTGATTTTGCGGCTGCGGCCGAATTTATGCATTTGCCAATTCCAAAGGATAAAAAAGAATTTTATCGTTTATTTACTTTTGCCGAGGCCACATATAAACTTGGCACTTGTGCGCATTGTCGGCAATTTATGCGTCATGGCGATTATGTTATTTGCATTGCGTCCACACGCCATTTTGATATGCCGCGATTGACTAAATTTGATGCGAACGCACTTTTACCGACGGAACAGGAATAAAGATATTGCATAACCAAATATCAGCCCCAATGCCAAAGTTATGCCCATCGAATGAATCAAAAAGAAACTGGCGAAACTTAAAATTCCAAAACCAATTAAACTGGTTAAAAATGAAAATAATACGGGTTTAATTTCGCGGTTATTATTGGAATTTATATGAAAAATAGAATAATCCAACGTCAACCCAACAACAATAAATAAACTAAGCATATGGAAAAACGTAATCGGGCACCCGACCCAGGTCAGTACCGCAACGGTCAAACCCACGGCTAACAAGGATGGTGCCAAATAAAGCGTGGCGCGTCGCCCATATATCCAGTATAGTAATAAAATCAACGCTGCACCACATATCACCAATAACCGTTGTGCTTCATGTGAATATTGGGTCATTAAATTCGTCATTTGCTCAACCGGTGATACAACAATCGCGTTTTTGTTGTCTGTGGTAAAATCATAATCTACATTTGCAACCAAATATACATATTTACCATCATCCAGAACAAATTTATCAAACAAAGCCCCGAACAAGGAATCATTACGAACGTCTGATACCGTAATGGGTGGCGTTTCAATAAATTTTGGCGTGGCACGCAGCCCCAGTTCAGATTTAATTTTTCTTGCCTGGGATTTATATAACGATTTAATCAAATCTTGGTTTTCGGCTTGACGCGCGACGGACGGCAAAATGGTTTCAATATCAAAGAAATCACGCGTTTCATCCTTAATTTGTTCTGATGTTGCCAAAGCGTTGTCCAAATTTTCTGCACGAATAATTAAAAATTTTGATGTGCTAATACCGCTGAGTTTTTGCAACTGGGCCTCGGCCTGCAATAATTCGGCATTTGGTTTATACAGTTGTGATAAATTATTCTGTACGCGCACCCACGGCAGTGTCGCGCATATTGCAAAAATAATCGCACCAATGATATACGACCGATATTTTTGTTTTACCGGTTTTGGCATTTTAACAGGCAATATTTTTGCATCAATCGTTCGCGGCATAAATGCCAGCCATCCAAAATAAATTGCGGCCAAACCAAAAATCGTAAATACAGAAATTTGCTGTAATAAAGAAAGCCCCGAAAACAACAATGGCAAAAAGCACACAACGGTTGTTATAAATGAATGCATAATATTTTTGCGAACACTTTTATCGCTTTTATATAACAACGCATTCATAAAGTGCAAAGAATAATCTATGCCCAGCCCAATCAACGTCACACCAAAAACAAATGTTAAAATATGCGGCGAATTGAAACATAAAAACAAGGCCAATGTCCCAGCCAAAAATCCGGCCCCCAGGCTTAAAACCACCGGCACCAATGTCGCAACACGACGAAACAATAATATGTTTAATAACGCGGCCGCAATCAGTGCAATAACCGAAAAAATACCCATTTGTAATTTGCTGGTTGTTGTCATTTCTGCGGTATGCACCGGCACCCCCGATACAGAAACTTTTGTATTGCCACTATTATATTTCCGCAGTGATTTTGATAAAAATCCCAATTCGCGAACCAAATCATCTGAATCGCGCGAATTTACATTTGCCGATATCAGAATATAATGATCGGGTGCAACATATTGCCATAAAAATCCATCGCGCACGCCCCATTTACCATTTGCGGATTTTATATTGCCAATATAATCCGTCGTAATTAAAAAAGGATCATCAGATAACGATAAAACCGTCGGCGTCATTGCGCCGGCCACATTGGCAACCGCGCGTTCTGTGATTTTATTAAACTCACCATTTTCTAACAATTTGCGATATTCCAAACCAACATAAGAATTTTTATGCTCGGCAAATTTTTGTATGGTTTGCGACAGTGAAATATCAGTATTTATTTGTTTTATGTTCGGCACATTATCAGATGCTAAAATATCGGTGGTATCACGCGCGACGGCCACAGCATCATTAAAATTGTCGGATTTTATGACAATATTTACAACATTTGAAAATTTATTTGTTAAATCGTTTATCGGCCAATCGGAATTATTTACACTTACCAAAGAATTCAAATTCGTTTGAACAGATAACGTTCCGCGCAAAATGCACAAACACAACGCGGCACAAACAAAAATTCCACAAAATAAAATCTTTTTAACATTTAATTTCATCTGGTAAATCCGTTTTCATCCGTTTGAAATCAATGGTAATCGTCATACCGTTTTTATACATAATCACCATTTGATTCAAATCAGTTGTGTTTCCAGCCAATGTCATAGACGATAAAAATTCGGCAATTGTGGAAATCTTTGGTGTTGCCATCAGCGTCCAACGACCACCCTTGCTTTCAGTATAATCCGCATTAAACGCCATTAAAAACATTGTCATATCGCCGTTTAACACATCATCAATCATCGATTGAATTTGTGAAAAATATGGCAACGCGGCCAATGCTTGCTTTTCATCGTTCACGCAATATGAATCCAGTGTGGATGTGAATTCAAAATAATTTGGCTTTTGCTGAACCCAGCGGAATCCGATGCCCTTTGCAAATTTAACAACGCCATTTGCACGAAATATTTTTACCGATTCCGGTATGGTTTTTGATTGCGTAAATGTTGCAGATACGGTCCCTAAATTATCCGTAAATGTTTTGAGTGCCGCTGGCATTTCCGTGATACTTTTCGCATTTGCCACACCGCAAAAAACACACATCATCACAAATAAATTTGCGATTTTTTTAGCGCACTTTTTTACCAGCCACATCGGCAAACCACAACATAAATATGTATGCATCAAACTGATATAGAAATTATCGCGCCATACATTAAAATGCGATACCCCAGATTCAGGATATATAACATTTGTGTTCGTGGTAATAATTTTAACGCCCGCGCGGTACAATTTAACAACAATTTCTATATCAAACCCCATGCGTTTGAAATGGATTGATGATAAAACTTTATTTGTTTCGTTTATTGGATATACACGAAACCCGCACATAGTATCGGGCATATTGCGATTTAATGTTTCAATTGTGACCCAAAATTTTGTAATTTTTCGCCCAATCAATCGTGACTTTGGTGCCGAAGAATCGTATACCGGTTGTCCCATAATCAATGCGTGCGGTGATTTTTTTGCCAATGCTATGAAGCGTGCAATATCGGCGGTATTGTGCTGACCATCGGCATCAATTTGTATGGCGTGGGAAAAGCCGTGCTCGGTCGCTTTGTGAAATCCGGTAATCATAGCCGTGCCTTTGCCACCATTTTTTTCGCGTTTTACGTATATAAAAGTGTGCGCATCACAAATCTGTTTTAATTTTTTTGATTGCGGGGTTGTACTGCCGTCATCAACGACAATCACCGGTGTTTTGAACGCAGATATACGCTTCGCAACAGTTGCAAACGCATCAGCATGATTAAAACAAGGTATAATAACCACAGGTCGAAACATTTTTATTCCTTTATCACGATTTTTCCCGCCGAATATTTTATATCACCATTTTCATAACTGAAAGAAAATTCATTATCGCCACATTTATTCAATTCAAAATGCACAGTTGTATTTGGCAAAATCAAATTGGAAAATTTTAATTTTGAAATATCATACGCACGCGCATCAGTCCCAAAGAACAGTCGAATAAATCGCATTACAAAGTGCAACTGAATAACGCCGGGCAATATTGGATATCCGTCAAAATGCCCCTTGAAATATTCTGCGTCATCCAAAAACACCAAATCCGCAGCCCATGATTTATCGGTTTTAATAATATTTTTTGCAACTGGTTCCGCCACTTTGGACCGCAGAATTTCAGCAACCTCGGCTTTCAGGATTTTTCCCTGTGTGTTCATTGGTATCACGTTCACAATTCGAATTTTTCGGGGCAGGGCAACATTTGGAAAATACGCCGCCAAATAATCTTTTATATTTTGAATCAGGTTCCGTCGTCCATTTGAAATAATAAAATCACGCCCCGCATCATTTAATACCAAAACACACCCAATAACAATACGGCTATTTTGCGATAATGTCGTGACCACAGCACGTTCAACAAATTTATGTACGTTTAATTTTTCTTCGTATTCAGGCAGTGAAATTCGTTCTTCGGCAATTTTTACAACGCGGTCTGCGCGCCCATGCAAAATAAATTGTCGCGCGTTTTGCATTTCAATTACATCGGACATCGGATACGGGCGCACACAACAAAATTCAGAATCCGCAACAATGCAATTATCGTCGCCCAATGACACATTCACATCGTCAAACACCGTCCATAAAACACCGTTTTTTTGTTGCCGATACGCAACGCCACCGGTTTCAGTACTGCCAAAAACTTCGAACGGGGATACGCCGAATTTTTCAAATGCGGCATTGGATGTTTTAGCATCCAGTAAACTGCCACTGGAAAAAATTCCGATACAGTTATTTTTGAAAACATATTGATTTTGATATTTCGTAATACTGTCCAAAAACGAAGGTGTCGTTGCAAACAAAATATGTTCAAATTTGTTTTGTGCAGCCTGCAATTCTTCGGGTGTAAAGATTAAATTTGTGTCAATCGCAATACCCGCACCCAACGGAATTAAAAACCGCCATAATAATCCATACATATGATACGGCGCAATTGATGCCACCATCACAGGGCGGGTGTCAAAAATCGCACTTTGCATTTTACAGTGCTGACGAACCTCTGCCGCCAGGTTGTGAAAAGTTTTGCATATTTTCTTTGGGGTGCCGGTACTGCCCGATGTAAAGAAATAAATTCTGCGATTATCCATATCGCAAAAATTCCAATCATTACCGCGATTTTGTGTTGTGTCAACAATATCGAACCCATCCAAATTTAATTTCTGATTGGTCACAATTGTATTTGTTGTGTCGCGTAATGTTTGTGCATTTTGCATATTTAACATTGCCGGCAAAACAACGTCACGGCCCGCCTGCATCAATGCCATAAAATAAACACAGAATAAATAAATATCGTCCGGCACAAACAATATAACGGTATCGCCATCAATACCAGCAAATATATTTGCAAAACGCGCCACATCGGATGAAAATTCAACATAAGAAATAGCATGTGCCCCACGATAAAACACAGTGCGATTTGGTGCAATATTGCCGATAAAGAATTTATTTATGTCTGTTGACACGTGCAACCCTTTTGCGAACGAAAAATTCAACGCCCATCATGATAGCAATCAAAACATAGGAAATCAAACCGTTAAACAAAACCCAAATTTCATCAGATAAAAATACCGTCACACCCGATATAATCGCCAAAGCGCCCATAAATATCGCCCATGCAACGGTTGCGCGTTTTGCGTATTTGCGTGCCGCATCGTCCATTGTGTATCCCATTTTAATTGCAAATTTTTCAATCAATGGCGTGTTGTGCAACGATAAAGCAAACATTAAACACACGCCCAAATTCATCGAAAGAGGATACAGTTTCAAAAAAATACCCTGATTAAATATAATCAGTCCCAAACACAAAAATAATACAGCGACGAACATCCAAATTTGTTTGTTGCGCATGGTCGATACGCCGGCGATGGCCAATAACAACAACGCAACCGCGCGCAAAGCAATATGCTTTTTCAATGCAAAAAACACGATAAAAGGGTACAGAACAGAAATCCCGACCCCTAAAATTTTAATTATTTTTATTAACGATTTTTTCAACGGCATCAACCATATCTTGTAAAGTACGAATTTGTTTGAAATCATCCGGTTCAACTTTGCAATTTATAACCTTTTGCAATTTGACGACCAAATCGACCGCATCAATAGAATCCAAATCCAGATCTTCGACCAAACGCGCAGTTGGCACCAATTTATCCGCCGCGATATCAAATTCATTGACCAAGATTTCTTTGATATGTGCTAAAATTTCATCTTTTGTATGCATTTGTACTACTCCAAAGTAATGTTTTTTGATTCCGCAATATACGCCGCCAAAGCCGACACAGATTTGAAATATTCACGATTAGCATCCTTGTCAGCCTTGAAATTTACATCGTATTTTTTCTTTAACGCCATACCCAATTCCAATGCGTCAATAGAATCCAATCCCAAACCCGTTCCAAACAGCGGGGCATTTGTATCAATGTCATTGGCCGTAATATCCTCTAAATCCAATGCCGACACAATCAATTCTTTTATTTCGTGTTCCAGTAATTCGCGTTTCATATATTATCCTTAGAATCTATGGCCCTAAGGATAGAAAAATATATAAAAAAGTCAAGGAATATATACTTAAAACAATGATTTTTTGACGGTGCGTGTAATGCCCAACGCAATGTCGCGACGGTTTTTAATTTTGCCTGGTTTATAACAAATTGGCGAACATGGTGTAATCTCGTATTTGGATACTTTTACCCCAACATCCCACCATTTTTGTGTTTTGCCCAAAACCGGTGGATTGTTTTTTATGTTTATTGGTAAAATGTCGGCCGAACTTGCCATCTGTAAATATGCAAACCCACGATGCAGGTGTACAGGCCGCCCCGCAACCGTCCGTGTTCCTTCGGGAAAAATAACAATATTATATCCGTGCGATAACGCGTCAATACCACTGTTGATAAACTCACCGGGATTCATAGTGTTTGATAAATAGATTTTACGAATTACCCGTCGGATAAAGAAATTTCTGAATAAACTGCTTTTCACGACACACACAGAATTTGGAATTATTGACACCAAAATCACCACATCAATCAGTGACGGATGATTTGCAATCACAATGGTCCCGCGCAAATTTTTTAACTTTGTGCGCGATTGACAATTAATGCTGATTAAACGCAAAACACACATCAACCAAACAAACGCCCGCCAAGAAATATGTACAGTGTTTACGAAAATTTTCCGCTGTTTATCAGAATTATAAAACAACAAAATAATTGGAAATATGGCAGAACCAATAACCAAACCGCCCAATCCAAACACAAAAAAACAAAACACACACAATATGGAACGTACAAATTTAATCATTTTTAATTGTCCACGTTTTTGTTGTGATTGAATTTATTTTGCCTGTTAAAAAATCCGCAAATTTATCCATTGTCAAAGTATCGGCATTTTCATCACCATCCGATATATTGATGCCGCGCGCCCCAGAATGTTTAATCATAAACGCCACACCATGCGCACCATTATCGCCATCAAATATACCGTCATATATTTCAGGACAATGTTCGGCGGCAAAAACAACCAATGCATCCCGTGGTTCCAAAATCGCGCGCAATATTGCCATTTCCAATGTGTTCCGACCCGCCGCAATCGCGGTATAATTGTTGGTGTTTTTTGTAATCAAAGAAAAAGCCCCAACCGCCGCATTATGCACAGAATTGCTAAATCCAGCCGGCGACATTTCGGAATCATCGTGAAATTGTTTAATCAGTTGAATCGTTTGTCCCCATTCGCCAAACTGTGATGCAAATATAGTTGTGTAATCGTTTGTTTCCGGCATGATACCCCCCGCGAGCCCAATTGCGATTTTTTCTAAATTCGTCATACGCCGCCGCATCATAGACGGAATAAATGATACATCAGGCGTTTTTTCGTCTTCGCTTTCATGCCATATAATAAATTTATCAATATATCGTTTTTCGTTCATACTTGAAAATTGCATTTTTTTATAGAATACTGGCATTATATAGGAAATATTGCCGTTTGCAAGCGGGTTTGAAAAAAATGAGTGTGATATTACAAAATCTTGGGTTTGTCTGCGCATTGGGAACAACGCACGATGAAATTATAAAAAACGCCAAAAACGGTGACGCATCCGGTATGTTCGCGCATCCGCGGACCGTTGATGGAAAAAACGTCCCATTTGGTGCGGTGAATTTACCAAATACCAAATCTATGCGATGCTATGACTTATTGAATGCGGCATTAAATCAAATCTGGAATTCAATACTGGAATTAAAATCGACACACAAATCAACCCGCCTGGGAATCGTGCTGGGGGCCAGTAATACCGGCATACACGAGGCTCAAAAACACATAAACACGGCACTGTCGACGGGCAAAATGCCGGACGAATTTTCTTTGGATGAAATTGAATTATATTCTCCAACAAAATTTTTGGTTGAAAAAACGGGATTTTGTGGTCCGGCATACACGGTTTCGACCGCATGCTCTTCCAGTGCCAAGGTCTTTACCGATGCCCGCAGTTTAATTAAAAATGATATCTGTGATGCAGTATTGGTTGGTGGGGTGGACGCGCGTTGTGATTTTGCACTAAACGGATTCAACGCATTGTCGGCACTATCGTTTGAACATACAAACCCAATGTCGCAAAACCGCAACGGAATAAACCTGGGCGAAGGTTGCGCACTGTTCATAATGACGCGTGGCACGGACGGTATAAAATTGTTGGGCACGGGCGAAAGTTCCGATGCATACCATTTAACCGCACCCGACCCATCAGGTGCCGGCGCGATTGCATCAATGCGCGCCGCATTAAATGATGCCGGATTAAAAGCGACAGACATTGATTTTATAAATATGCATGGCACAGGAACGGTTGCAAATGATGCGATGGAATCACTGGCGATAAGTTCTGTATTTGGCGAAAAAACATTGTGTGCATCAACAAAGCCTTTGACCGGACACACACTTGGTGCGGCTGGCGCGGTGAGTTTGGGACTGTCATGGCTGATGATAAAATACGGATTTGTTGTGCCACATGTCTTTGACGGCGAATATGCAACCGATTGCGCGAAATTAAACCTGAGTGTCACAACAACAAAACACGAAATCAATCGGGTGTTGTGTAATGCTTTTGCCTTTGGTGGCAGCAATGCCAGCATAATAATTGGACGGTAAAATGAATTATGATTTAACCAAAATTATTCCACAGCGCGCACCGATGATTTTATTATCGGATGTGGAAAGTTTTGATTATGAAAAACAAACTTTGATTGCGCGTGTGGATGTTCGGGATACGGATTTGCTGTATGACGCATCAATTGGCGGCATATCATCGGATGCGACATTGGAATTTATGGCGCAAAGTATCGCGGCATGTGTTGGACTGAATGATTTACACGATAATCCGAATAAAAAACCAAGTGTTGGTTTTGTACTTGGTTCGCGCAGGATATCTGTATCGATACCGGTATATTTGGTAAATCAATCGTATTTCGTGCATGTGACGTCAATGTTTTGTGATGATAATATTGCATCCTTTGATTGCCAGATTTTCGATGCAAACAACAATTTAATCGCAAACGGTGCATTAAACGCCTTTCGCCCAGATGATATAAAAACTTTTATGGAGAATAACAATGAATAAAACAATACTGATAACCGGGGCCAGTCGTGGCATAGGTCGTGCAATTGCACTGTATTTAGCAAAATTGGGATACGATTTAGTTTTGCATTATAATTCAAATGCGACGGCGGCAAATGAAACATTAGACGCGGTGCATGCATTGGGCGCAAACGCACGCCTGATATCATTTGATATTGCAAATCGCGAGCAATCGGAACATGTGCTGAACGCGGACCAAGAACAATATGGCCCGTATTGGGGTATTATTTGTAATGCCGGCATAAATGCGGACGCGCCATTTCCATCTATAAACTCTGATATGTGGGACAGGGTATTACACACAAATCTGGATGGATTATATAATGTTTTGCATCCATGTGTCATGCCGATGATATCTGCGCGTCGTGGTGGGCGTATAATTGCATTGTCATCTGTGTCTGGGGTTATGGGTAATCGGGGCCAGGTAAATTATGCCGCGTCCAAGGCTGGAATTATCGGCGCATGTAAATCATTGGCACTGGAATTGGCAAAACGTAATATCACAGTAAATTGTGTTGCACCGGGCGTTATTGAAACAGATATGACTGCGGATTTACCAATCGACATAGTCGAACAAATGGTGCCTATGCGTCGTGCCGGTAAACCGTCCGAGGTTGCCAGTTTAATCGCATATTTGCTGTCGGACGATGCAGCATACATCACGCGCCAGGTTATATCAGTAAACGGGGGATTGATTTAATATGACAAAACGGGTTGTTATCACAGGAATGGGTTTGGTCAGTGCGCTGGGAAACGATTTGGATTCCGCATTTAATCGTTTGCATACTTATAAAAATGCGGTGCGCCAAATTGATGATTTGGCCGCAATTCGCGGATTAAATTCGCACTTGGCGGCTCCTGTGGACTTTACACCACCCGAACATTTCACCCGTAAAGTTATGCGCACAATGGGGCCGGTGTCTGTTATGGCGGTGTGTTCCGCCGAAAACGCGTTGCGTGATGCCGGATTGTTGGGCGCGGATGAAATCACAAATGGTCGCACAGGCGTCGCATACGGTTCTTCATTTGGTTCGGCGGGTCCGGTTGCGGATTTCTTTTCAATGGTCAAAACAAATGAAATTGGCGATGTCACATCATCGTCGTATATCAAAATAATGCCCCAGACTGCGGCGGTAAATATATCATTGTATTTCAAAACAACCGGCCGTTTAATCCCCAGTGGCACCGCCTGCACATCGGGCAGTTTGGCCATCGGGTTCGCATACGAAAACATAAAATCCGGTGCCATGGATATTATGATTGCCGGCGGTGCCGAAGAATTGGACCCAACACAGGTTGCGGTATTTGATACACTGTATGCAACCAGCACAAAAAACGACACACCAAATAAAACCCCATCGCCATTTGATGCATCGCGTGATGGATTGGTTATCGGCTGTGGCGCAGGAACATTGATATTAGAAGAACGCGAACACGCCATCCGTCGTGGTGCAAAAATATACGCCGAAATCGTCGGCTTTGGCACAAATACGGACGGCACACATATAACCCAACCGAACCCGGACACAATCGCACACTGTTTGGAATTGTCATTGCAATCTGCGAATTTGCAACCGTCCGACATCGGCTATATATGCCTGCACGGTACGGGAACAACATTTGGCGACATCGCGGAATCCGTTGCAACCAATCGTGTGTTTGGCGATAAAACCCCGGCCAGCAGTCTGAAAAGTTATGTCGGCCACACATTGGGCGCATGCGGCGCATTGGAATCAATTTGGTCAATCCAGATGATGAACAACGGTTGGTTTGCCCCAACATTAAATCTGGAAAATGTGGACGAAAAATGCGGCAAATTGGATTATATAACCGGCACCGGCCGTGAATTTAATACACAATTTGTAATGAATAATAACTTTGCATTTGGTGGCATAAACACATCATTGATATTTCAAAAAAATTCCTAGGATTCAGGTCTAATTGAATAAATCCCTGGTGTTCTGTTAAAATACCTATTGTGAACGGATAGCAAATCAAAAGACACAGGGAGAGGGAAATGTTTACTCACGAAGACTTATGGAATGCTATCGAAATACTTGCACGAAATAATAATATGACATGCAGCGGTCTGGCACGCGCCAGTGGACTGGACCCAACGACATTTAATAAATCAAAGCGCGCATCAAAATATGGTCAGCCACGTTGGCTGTCGATGGAAACGATTGCAAAAGTTTTATCTGCGACCCACACAACGCCGGATGATTTTGCAAATATGTTTCCGCAAAAACCATGCCCCGAAAGATAGAATCCAAAACACCGCCCAAAATCAAACCCCACAAAATCCTAACAATTTTGTGGGTGATTACCGGCGGTGTTTTAGTTTCGTGTGAAATAAAAATGACAACCATCCAAAGATAAATAGATTGTGTGTGTTGACAATTTATATAATTTTTCAATTACTTTATCTTCGGTTTTAACAATGATTACTTGGGCGTTTTCATCTGAATCAAAATCCCCATAAATAAAATTTACATTGTCAAACATATTTGCGCTGTTATCTGTGCTATATGTTTTTGCAAAATGGTTGTCTGTGACTATGATGCTCGTACCATTAAAAAATTGCCGCGCAGTACCTTCGCAATCTGTGGTTATATATCCAGCATATTCAAACCTATCAAAAGACCAGTTGCCACATAAATCACATGATTGGCTGTTAGCAGAACTACAGCCGATTAAGAACGCAAAAAACGCAATAATTTTTTTCATATATTCTATTGTAAATCATATAATAACAGAAATCAAATCAATATATACCTCGGTTATACATATCCCATTCGTTTTGTCTGCGGTTTATTAAACCATTTGATATTTCACCTTGGCTGCGATTCCATGCTTTCCATGCTGATTCTAAATTTGGATATACAGAACTGTGAAAATTCGGGTTGTTGATATATTTTACTACTGTTGAATTTGCAAAATTCTTTGCACCTATGTTATAAGCCAAAGAAGTAAGAGCATCAAATTGATTTTGAGACAATGGAACGATAACATTATTTTGTACAGCCCGTTCCGCTATTGCAATGTCGGCACGTAACAATTCTGTAGCTTTGGCTTCAGAAATTCCGTTCCTAAAATTTTCACCTTGTTTTATCAAATGACCATAACCGATAGTTGCACCTTTGGGTAATGGTTCATTTGTATTAACTGGTTTGCCGGTTCTGTCATCATAAATAATATGGTTGCCTTGTTTATCTAATATTTTGTCTTCTTTATCTTTTAACCAAGAAATGCCTTCGCTGCTTATTTTCATTTTATCCATGCGTTCCTTTTTTAATGCTTCATTTATTTTTACTTCTGTCCAATGACCTGGTTTTACAGCACCGGTTTCTTTGATTTTATTTTCTTTTCTAAATTTTTCTATTGCATCAAATAATCTTTGATTTGGGTATTGATTTAGTCTTTTATTGGATTCTCCCGCTCTGGAATCAGGGGTATAGTAGCCAAGTTTGACCAAAGCCATTTTTAACCATTTGATATCGCGAGTATCCACACTTCTATCGCTTGCGACATCTTGATGCAAATGAGAATCATGATAATCCGCGTTTTCTATATCAGATAAATTTAATGAACATTGACAATTTGGATGAAATGGTGGTCCAGACACAACTTCGTCATCAACAACCAAAGCAACGCATCCGCCACAGTCGCCGCCACAATCTATGGTGGCATATGTGTGACCCGTATCATCATTATCGGGTTCGTCATCAAAATCATCATCGGGGTCGTGTTCATCATCTGATGGCTTGGTGTAAATATCTGCAACTAACTCGCCATCTTCGTTCCAAGTAGTATCATCCCACATATCGCTCATTTTTTTCTCTCCTTTGTTTCTTAAAAATAAAAAATCCCCGGCGGGTGGGGCGGGGTAAATAAAAAAAACAGACGGCAAATACCGTCTGTCGAATTGACTATATTATATCATAAAACGTATCAAAAATCAATACGAAACGCCCTGCATCGCAGGCGTATTCAAATTATTTCTGATTATTTTTAACCGCAGATAACACAACGGTATCCTTGGCCATATTGGCACTGTCCAACGCCGCCCGTGCCGCCGCCGCTTTTTCGGCCGCCTTGCGCGCGCAAATAAATACAGGAATTAAATCAAGTTTAGAGTTTTCCCAAAATTCATTTTTCTTTTTTGCCATATTATCGTCCTTTGGTTAAATCTCTCTGCCATCCGTATCATAGACAATATTTGCACCAACCACAACAATAAAATAAAGAAACACTTTATACGTTGCTTGACAAAAGAAAAACAAGTAATACAATAAATGGTGTAAAAAAAGGATATAAAATGGATTACAAATCAAAAGATGATAAAAAAATCGAAAAAAATATGAAAATGAAATACCGTGACCAGGTCCAAGATTTACTGGATTTGATACCGACATCCCCGGTGTTCAAGCAAGATTTAACAACCAGTGTCGAAGGCGTCGTTTTTCCCGCTTTCAAATGGACAGTGAATAACGAATATACAATTCATTCTGATTTTCGTCGCGTGTTTACAATCGAATCCGATGATGTCGAAGTATCTTATTTAATTTTGAATAAAACCGATTATAAAAAAGTTATCGCCGCATGCGAACAAAGAAAATTACAGCAAGAAAAACAAAATAAAAGATAAAAACAAACACCGTCAAAAATCAGGCCCCACTCGTGCTTGATACACAATAATCAATCGTAAACGCAAAAACTCTATCAAACATATCCGTTTTTGCACGATTGCTAATTGTTTATCTGCGAATTGGTCATGCGCACCCTTGGTGCTCTGACCGATCCTTCGTGGGGCAAAAGCAAAATAAAACGACCACCAAACGGTGGTCTTTTTATTTTGGCAGGGCCATCTGTGCAATTCACGAGTTGATTTTATTCGTGATTTGTTGTCGTTCGGGAAAGATATTAAGGTGTTTTTGCAAATTTGTTAATTTTATGGTATAATTCCACCCATGACAGATAAAGAAATTTTGGAATCTTTACAGAAAGTTCTCAATAAAATACACGACCCAAAAACTGGTGCGTTTCGTGGTGCCAAAAAGTTTGCAAAAGGAATAACAACAACTCGTCTTGCAATTTCAAAAGGGGTGTCTACAAAAGACGTTCGTTTTGATATATCAGGGAAAGAATTTTATGAACAAAGACTGGGCGATTTGGCTTCGTGTACGGGTATGACAAAATTGTTTTTATATGCCGCGAAAGATTCAGGATTGGATTTAAAAGCTGTTATAACAACAGAAACAGATTGTTTAAACGCCGGTAAAAGCAATATCGGTCATGTTGTGCCAGCCGTTAAATTATCCGATGGACAATACCATATCTTTGAACCGCGTTGTCATAATGTGATGGGACAAGATTTTCAAAGAATGTTGAAACAAACTATTGAAATAGGCAAACCTGTTTTTCATATATTAAATGCAATTAAAGATAAACCTTATGAAGTAATAGATATTATTTCTGGTGAAGAATTAGAACAAATTAAAACAATGGATGCCATCATAAACAGAAGTCGCCGAAAAATTTCTATCCCACAAAAAAGCATAGAAAGAGATTAAAAAGTTCAAATACCCACAATAAATTCGAACCAAACAAAAGGTTAGATTTCTAACCTTTTCTTTTTAAAAGTTCGTAAATCGTCAAAACGGTGGCGGTTTTTGATACCTGATTTACGAACTCGTACCAATAACGAAAATCAAAAAAATCTCCGTCTGTCGATTTTTTAAGATTTTCTTAATTGCCCCACTCGGAATTCGCTCGGCTAACGCCTGCGCGGCATTCGTTTGCGCTCAAACTTCGCTTTGCTCGTTTTCGCTTACTCATAGTGAACCGCGGTTCAAATTCGGGGGTTGAACAAAATAAAACGACCACCAAACGGTGGTCTTTTTATTTTGGCAGCCCCACTCGGATTTGAACCGGGATTCTCGCCTTGAAAGGGCGGTGTCCTAACCATTAGACGATGGGGCCAAAACTCTATAATGCCGACAAATTTTATATAAAAAATTTCCTGTTGTCAAGTATTTTGGTCTATTTTACTCTCTCCATATCACTGATTCAAATTTTTTGTTTATGTATTCGCGCAAATCGGCGTCGTTAAAGAATTGTTCGCGTGCCTCGGGCGTGGTTTTGTGCGCGTCATCCTCGGCATAGGGGGTATATTTTTGAATCGCGATTTTGCGAACGCCACGCGCCGCACAATCGTCCACGATTTCGCGTAAATCATCCTTGGTAATAAATCGCGGGTCACATGTGATGCGAACCTCGAAATCTTTGCCGGTTGTTAACCAAAAATCCAAAGATTTGCTCATTCGGTCATATGCAATAGAATTTCCAACCAATGATTCATATTTCGCCCGCGTCGCCTTGTAATCCAATCCAATCCAATCGACAAACGGTGCCGCCCGTGCCAATAAATCAGGATAAAAACCATTTGTGTGCAATCCAATCGCAAACCCCAATTCCCGCACACGTTGTATATATTTAATGGTGGCGTCGCCTTGCATCAAAGCCTCGCCCCCAGAAAAAACGATGGCCTCTAACTTTCCCACGCGTGCCTTGATCCAATCAAAGACTTTTTCGGGGTCATACGGGCCATCACCAACATCAATTAAATGGGAATTGGAACAATACGCACACCGCAACGGACATCCAACCAAGAACAAAACCCCAGAAAGTTTACCCGGATAGTCAATTGTTGTGAACGGAACCAATCCCCCAATTTGAATTTCGCGCATAACTTACGCCGCTTTTTTTAATAATTCCTGGTGACGGGCACCTGTGGTTAAACAATTGCATTCTTTAAATGTATTACGTTCTTCGAATTCGGCGCGTTTACCAATGTTAAAATTGCTGACCGGGCGATAATATCCCATCGCGCGTGAGAATTTTTCACATGGTGTTCTTAAAGTTGCTTGCGGGTTCATTTTTTTCCTCCTTAATTTTTTTTGTTAAAACTGGAACAACCCTTTTTACAGGTCGTAATTTTCGTTGTGGCAATCGGCACACTCTCCGTTGCTGTTTGCCGCAATTTCTGCATCACACTTTGGACAAAAATCGTATGCCCCCGGCAAATAGCCGTGTTTTGGACATATAGAAAATGTCGGTGTTAATGTCATATATGGAATCTTGTAATTTTCAAAAATCGTGCGAACGATTTTCATAGCCGCATCCGCACTGGATACCGGTTCGCCCATATACAGATGGAACATGGTTCCGCCGGTATATTTACGCTGTAATTCTTCCTGGTGTTCCAATGCGACAAATGGATCATCGGTATAATTCACCGGCATCTGGGTAGAATTTGTGTAATACGGTGCATCAGGTGTTCCGGCGGTAATTATATCAGGATAGTTCTTTTTATCAGTTTTTGCGAAACGATACGAACATCCTTCGGCCGGTGTTGCCTCCAAGTTATAT
>CADCAA010000005.1:6027-41415 GCA_902799285.1 uncultured Pseudomonadota bacterium | reverse complement strand
CGCTTTTCCAAAAAGGTTATGCTGTTTTGATGGGGATTTCTTCCGTACTGTTCGTACTGACACTGCGTGCTTCCATTTATTGTGTCCGGCGTTATTGAAAATGTCAGTGACGAAATCTATGGCGCGCCAAACATAATATTGGTGACCTATGGTGCGGATGGGAATCAGGTAAACACCGCGGAACAATTTAATCCGCCGGTCACATTATTGGATGCGGGCGCACGTGCCGGGTTCGTCTATACTATGCGTGCACCATCCAATGGGGTAAAAAGAATTGTTGTAAAATTGGGGGACTTTGCAAAATGAAAAAATTGATTTCGATTTTAATGGTTTTACTTTGCACGCCGGCATTTGCGGCGGACGAACCATCAACGCCATTACCCGGCCCGCGCGTCAGTTTGTTTTCCACAACCGTCGATTGGGCTGGCGTGACGGGATTGCCACTGGCGCAATACACGGGACATTTCGCTGGTCAAAATAAATCATTATTGCAAAACGGTTTGATTTTGTATTACCTGGATTCGTTTCCATGCTATGGCGAGGCTGACAGTGTTCGCGTTTGGATATCGCCCTTTGGTGACCAGGTTGGGTTTTTACGGTTGGTCTGTGTTGCGGCACCAAAACAGATAAAATTTGCATACCGCAACGCACCCCAGGACGCAGAACAGGCCGAAACAACGGGTTTACTGGAATGTCCGGTGACCGGCGATTATGATTTCAAAATTGATTTATCGAAATGCACGCGCGGTCCTGATTGGAAAAAATTTAAATAGGAAAATGTATGCAACGTGAATTTATTGTATCTGATGATGATGTTGGTTTGCGATTAGATAAATTCCTGGCGTCCAAAATGCCTGAATTTTCGCGCAGTGAAATACAAAAATTTTCTGTATCCCGTGGTGGCGCAACTGTAAAGTTTTCTGATAAAGTGCGGAACGGCGAAATGTATATCGTGATTGTGCCGGATGCCCCGCGCGCACCCACGGCCGCAGACAACAAATCATGCGATTTTGATTTGGATATTTTATACCAAGACGACGATATCATCGTGATAAACAAACCGCGCGGCGTTGTAATGTATCCATCGGCCGGCAATAAAACCGGAACATTGGTTCAAAATTTATTATGCTATACAAATTTGGCGTCGTTGGGTGGCGATATACGCCCTGGCGTGGTGCATCGTTTGGACAAGGATACATCCGGCGTAATGATTTTTGCCAAAACTGACGCGGCATATCGCGAATTGGTTAAAACTTTTTCAACCCACGATTTAACCCGCAAATACGATGCGTTTGTTTGGGGTGTACCAAATTGGGAAAGTGCGACAATCACCGGAAACATCGCACGTTCATCGCGTAATCGCCAAAAAATGACAATGGTGAAATCCGGTGGCAAACCCGCAACAACCGAGGTTCAGTGCATCGACGCGTGGTCGCACGCGGGTGTATCGCATTTCAAATGCAACCTGTTGACCGGCCGCACCCATCAAATCAGGGTGCATCTGTCCGCACACGGATTTCCGGTTTTATGCGACCCAATATACGGCCGCGGCACCGCGCGTTTAGGCAGTGTCAAAAATCAAAGTTTATTGGAATTTTTGAAGACACATAACGGCCAAATGTTGCACGCATCGTATTTGTCGTTAAAACACCCAATAACCGGCAAAAATATGACTTTCAAGGCTCCACTCCCCGCCGATATGTTTGAATTACGTGAAATCTTAGAAAATTCTTAAAATTATGCGTTTCCACCGTGGACTTGTCCACGGCAGAATAATGTATCATCATCTGAACTTTGAACTTTGTAATCTCGCTGTAGCACCTTTGGTGCGTAAGCGGATGAAAAAAACGCTTTCGTTTTTTTCTTATATATGATAAAATAAACTGAAAGTAGATAGGAGATAGAGATGTGCTTTTTCAAAAATTCTGTTAGTTTTATCGCGGTAATGTGCGTGTGTGGCGCGGCATTTGCGGCGGCCACGGGGCGTGTTGGTGTGGTTTCCACGTCCAGTGCAATGCGTCGTTTGCCGTCATTATCAAACGCGGTAAAATCGACTGCCGGCACGACAACCACGACAACGGCAATATCATCGTCGACAACCGGCACGGGCCTGTTATCAGACAGCGAATGCGTCGACGAATACCGCAGTTGTATGAAGTCCGACAATGCCTGTGGCTCTGATTTCGAAGAATGCACAACAAACGTCCTGTTCCATGGCCATATGTCCGAATGTTTTGGCACACTCTATCAATGTTCGGCATCCGGCATTAATAAATTATTCGGAACCAGTGATTTGTCCATACTGTCCACTATTTCCGGTTATGTCGATGGCACGGTCAAGAAAGATTCCAACGGCAAAATTGTCGATGGCGAGGTTGCCCGTTATACATACCCAACCGACGGTTCGGTCATGGGGATTGATATTATCGGCGCGGCGACACGCAATAAATTATCGACATCTGATTGTGTCAAAAAATACCAAAGATGTTTGACCAAAGACGACGTCTGTGGCGCGGATTTCGAATTATGCACATCTGATACGGAATTCAAAAAACAGGCGGCAATGTGCGATTCAACATTATCCCGTTGCCAAAAAGAGGGCTTCCAACAGTTGTTTGGCGAAAACCAAATGACAAAGCCAACTGGTAATAAATTAAAACCAACCGACGGTGATGCAAAAAAATGGATTGACGATGGTGCGTCATTGGCGGCGGCGAATGCGGTCAACACTTGCTATCGTGTTGTTGATAACTGTTTCTTGAACGCGTGTGCAAAAAATCCATACCGTTGCGTTGCTGGTGTTAAATTCAACACGATTGCAACCGCGGATTTTGTTTCCAACGATAATCAAACACCTTTGACGGATGCGCAATCCGGCACCGAACAAACAGCAAGTGATGTTCGTAAATTTTTCCGTTCGGCATGTACCGACACAATTGGTTCGAACAAATATTGCTATATGACGTTCCAGGGCAAAATGCCACGTGAAAAAGATTTGTCTGACCCAGATATTCGCGAAGATATATTTGACGAGGCCTATGCCGCCCGCAGTCAACAGCAAATTTTGGGCGAAAAAGTAAGTCAATTGGTTGAAAAATTCGACAAAACGGCCAAGGATAAATGTATCGAAACATTCAAATCTTGCGCGGTTCGTTCATGTGGTGGCGGTTCGGGTGCAGCATGCTATACCCGCGTATTTGGCGATAGTGCCACGGCCAAAACAATCAATAATTCCGATGTGTTTACCGATATTGAAAACGGTTGTGCCGCGATTGTGAATACCGACGCAAATTGTAAATATATGGCGGCAACAACTGGCGACGGCGCATATGAATATAATTATACATACAGCGACGCCGACGCGTTCAAAACATTGTTCCCAGAATATAATTCTAATGACGCGACAACAAGTTCTGCACCGATTGTTGCGGCATTAAATGCGGATTTGTCATTGGCGTATAATGATGCGGCGATTGCACAAATGAAAAAGGCATGCGAAAACGTTGTTTCGAATTGTGTGGCATCTATGTGCGGCGACGATTATAAAAATTGCTATCGCAGTCGTAATGACATTATCCTGGGCACATACGCTACAAACAGCGTCAGTTTTAATCGTTCTATGAATAAAACAGGTGGTGTGTTGGATTACACAATTGTCCAAGGTTTATGTGCAAAAACGGTTGAAAATGCCGATGCTTGTGCGGAAAGCCTGGCAATCGCGAAAAACGACGCCCGTCGCAGTGATATTGCCGGTTGGGAAAATACATCTGGCAATAATGCGACCGTTTCATCCGCATGGGGTAACTCTGCGGCAAATTATGGTTATAACCTGACCAATTTGAATGCGTTGGTTAATAAAACAAACGCTGATGGTAAAAAACTGTGCAAACAGAGCAACGAAGATCTGGCTGAATGTATTTGCAATACCGAGGAAGGCGGTGACGCCAGTTGCAGCATACCCGTTATGATAACCAAAGATGTTCAGTTATCTAACACGGCGGTGAACACATTGTTCCAATCAATTTTGGCCAAAGAAGAGGCGCGTGCCCAAAGTATATATGATGCCAAATTGACACACGAACAAAACGTATGCCGTGCACAAAACACTGGTGCAAATCCGGATCCAACATTTGAATGGGTAAAATTGAATAATAACAGATTGTTGAATACATCTGCATCGAAAAAAAATTACTCTATCAACGGATTGGGTGAAAACGGCTCTAAACGCAGTAACGATTTATATGACTCCAACGAAATTGCTACAAAAGTTGCCGAGAAAAAAACCGGCACAAATGCCGAGGGCGATTTGACCGATACCCAGGAATTTGCCAAATGGGGTATATCCGCATTGTCCGGTGTTGCCGGCATAGTTGGTACAGATTTGCTGCAAAATAATACCGGCCTGGGCGGCTTGTTGAGTACAACAACGGTCAAGGATAACAAAAACACAGCCGATGATATCAATAGTTGGATATCAGATTGTGAATCCAAGGCGGCCGCAGTCAAAGAAAACGCAAGAGTGGTCGAGAATAAATCTAAAGAGAACAGGTCAAGTAGCAATACTACAGAAAGCAAGTTATCGTCAGATGACATCAGTTCTTTGAGGAGTGCTATCACTAGTCTTAAAGGTGTATACGATAAATTGTTGTCCAAGTTAGAGTTGAGAAGCAACGACTCTTACAAATGGGATGCCACGGCTTTCTCAACAGCGAATATAAGTGAATATAAAAAAGGTGTCAATGTCTCTAGTATCGTATCCGCTGCGGAGAGTATAGCCGACAATTGCAATGCAATGGCATCGTCAGATGAATATGCAAAAATGAAAAACGGTGGCGACAAAACTTTCTGGAACAACGGCGGTGGCCGCGCGATTGTCGATGTTATTGGTGGCGGTGCAACTTTTACCGCCGGGGCTGTTGTCACGCACAATATTATGAAGGCCAACAACCGTTCGGAATTTACGGCGGCCCAGCAAGAATGGATTGACGGTATGGGTAAAAAAGTCCATTGCTATGTCGGTGGCGAATTTGTTGGTGACTTTGGCGATATCGTCAGCTTTACCATCACCGAAGATTAATATTGTCCGAAAACAATCAAAATCCCCCATATCGGGGGATTTTTTTGTTATTCATGATTGCCAAACCGGACGTCGCTGTAGTGAAACGAAAGCGGATGAAATCTCGCTGTAGCGTCAGCGCAAGCGAATGAACTTTGTAATAATTTCTTGCAATTGTAAAAATACCATGTATAATTTTTGGGCTTTATATATAAAACAAAGGGTAAAAACAATGAAACAAGGAATTCATCCGGAATATCACGAAATCAATGTCACTATGACTGATGGCAAAACTGTGAAAATGTTTTCGTCTGTCAAAAAAGATTTGGTTTTATCAACCGATAATTTGAATCACCCGGCTTGGACTGGTCAACGCAGCAATGTCGATACCAAAGGTCAACGTGCCGCCGATTTCAAAAACAAATTTGCTGGCTTTAAATTTTAATCAATTTTTTCTGTGGGGGGCGAAAAAATGGATTTACTTATCAAGGGCTCAACCGAATTAAATAAAATGTTTGCTGCACTGGACAAAACGGCCAGTGGCCTGCGCCACGACTTTGGCGAGGTGGAAAACCTGCAACAATCATTAAAGGGTGCCCGTGATTTCGTCACACGTGCCACAAAACGAATCGAAGAATCCATCCTGGACGATTTATTGTTGGTTCGTCCATCGGCGGGACTGCTGACGCCAAATATGCAACGTGCGGGCGACGGTCGTGATGAATTCGTTTTGTCTGTATCGGGTGCCGCGAATTTTGTGCGTGCAAATCCAAATTTTGCAATTTCATTGGCACTGCGTTCGAACGGCGAAACAAAAATCGCCCTGATTTACGCCCCAATTTTGGATAAATTATATTATGCGGAAAGCGACGCCGGTGCATGTGTGTTTTCCGCATTTCATTCAACAAAAATCCGCGTATCGCAAATTGCCGATATTGCTGACGCGATGATTGCATATAACATATCTGATAATTCTAAGCGCGTTGGCGATGTTCGCGTGTCGGGTTGCCCGGCATTGGATTTGGCGGGCGTTGCATCGGGTAAATTGGACGCCTTTGTGTCCGACCCATTGGATTATGCCGAAATTGCGGCCGGCGAATTGATTGTTCGCGAATCCGGGGGCCAGATATCATCTGGTGCCGAATTAATCGCCACCAACGGCCATATTGAATTATAAAAAACGCCGAACGGCGTTTTTTTAGTGTTCAGTGTTCAGATAATGACATTAGTTGTTCCCAGAAAATTTGGATAAAAAAATTGCAAATTTCAAAATCGTATAATATAATTAGTTTTATGAAATTCAAAAAAATTTGCCGTATTTTTCTGAACATAATATTTTGGTGTGTGACCGGCGCAATCGCGGCACTGGCGGCATTGATATTTATATACGGCAACGATTTACCTGATTATAAAAAGTTGGCAACATACGCTCCACCGGTTGCAACCCGGCTGTATGCGTCCGACGGTTCGCTGCTGATAGAATATGCCCAGGAACGCCGTGTGTTTATCGATTTTGCCGATATGCCGCCCCAACTGGTGAACGCCTTTATCGCGGCCGAAGATCAGAATTTCTGGACCCACCCCGGCATCGATGTCCAGGGTATAATCCGTGCATCATTGAATAACGTTATGCGCGCAATGGGCTTTGATACCAAATTTTCTGGCGCATCCACCATTACGCAACAGGTGGCAAAAAACTTTTTCCTGACCTCTGACCGCACCATTTCGCGCAAGGTCAAAGAGGCGATACTCGCACTCCGTTTGGAACGTTCGTTTTCAAAACAACACATTATGACCCTGTATTTGAACCAGATTTTCCTTGGCGCGCGTGCATATGGTGTGGGGTCGGCCGCGTTGATGTATTTCAATAAACCGGTCAAGGATTTAACCCTGTCCGAATGTGCGTTTTTGGCATCCCTGCCCAAGGCTCCAAATAACAGGGACAAGGCCGTTGAACGCCGTAATTATGTCCTGCGCCGTATGGTTGACGAAGGGTTTATAACGAAAGACCAGGCCGCCGCCGCTGCCGCCGAAGAATTAAATATCAACAGTGGCTTTACCGAACAGATGGAGGATACTTTCCAATACTTTGCCGAGGAAGTCCGCCGTCAATTACTGGATACCATCGGGCGCGAGGATTTATATAACCAGGGTTTATATATCAAAACCACAATTGTGCCTGAATTGCAACGCGCGGCGAGTAATGCTTTGAATAAAACATTGGATAATTATAACGCGGGTCGTGCGGGCAATGAAAAGTTGCAGGGCGCAATTATCGTTATGAATCCGTATACTGGGCGCGTTTTGGCTATGTCCGGCGGCCGCAGTTTTGCGCAAAGTTCATTTAATCGCGCAACCCAGGCAATGCGTCAAATTGGCAGTACGATAAAACCGTTCGTATATCTGTCTGCATTGGAAAAGGGTATGTCGCCCGAGGCAATATTACTGGATGCGCCGATTGTCGGCTGGAAAGACGCAAATACGGAATGGAAGCCCGAAAACAACGATAAACAATTTTTGGGCGATGTGCCACTGCGTTTGGCATTGGAAACATCGCGTAATGTGCCGACCGTGCGTTTGGTGGAACAAATCGGTGTGCGTGACGCAATCAATGTGGCAAAACGTTTTGGTGTATATCCCGACAGTATGAACGATGTGAATTTATCCATGGCGCTGGGGTCGGGTGAAACAACATTACAAAATTTGGTATCCGGCTATTCTGCATTTGTAAATGGTGGGCATGTGATAAAACCGCGCTTGGTCGATTATGTCCAGGATCGATACGGCCGCACAATCGTCGGTAATGAATCCAGGATACAAAAATGGGATGACGATATGTTGCCACCCGATGACGATGATATGGGACCGGCATTATCAGATCCACAAAGTCTGTATCAATTGATATCAATTTTACAGGGCGCCGTCGAACGCGGAACGGGGCGCCAGGCTATGGTCCCTGGCCACACAATCGCCGGCAAAACGGGTACCACAAACGATGTCAAGGATGCATGGTTTATCGGGTTTTCTAAAAACCTGATTGCGGGCGTGTATTTGGGATACGATACACCGCGCCCATTGGGCAAAGGCACCGGTTCATACACCGCCGCCCGTGTGTTTTCAGATTTTATGACTGTCGCGTTGGCAAACCAAAAAAATCAGCCGTTTTCCGTGCCTGATGGATTGCATTTTGTGCGTGTAAATCGTTCGAACGGTGTTGCTGCCACCCGCGACCCAAATGGCGTAATTATAACCGAGGCCTTCAAACCAAACCAGGGCCCCAACCAACCGGCGGATTCCGGTGTTGTTGTTATAACGGTTGATGGCGAATCCGTCACGCAATCTGCGCCCCAGGTTGGCGGAGTATTTTAATTCATTTTTTTTCAGTAATTAGATTTGTATTGCACATATTTTATGGTAAAATGATGGTATAGGTGTTTAAGGAGATTTCTATGCTGTCAGATTATTTTTTATCCCATGGTTTTTATGTCTTTGCCAGTGGTTGGACCCAATTTGCGGCCGCATTTGGTTGTGCGTTTTTAATAATGCTGATATTTGGTCGCGGATTTATAAAATTGATGCACGCATGGCAGAAAAAAGGTCAACCAATCAGTGAAAATGTGCCGGTTGCTCATCGGGCCAAGGCCGGAACACCAACAATGGGCGGGATTTTGATTTTGTTGTCTGTGCTGATTTCATCCGTGTTATTTATGCCGTTTGTGAACAGTGCAGGTTGGATTGCATTATTGGCATTGGTAATGTTTGGGGTATTGGGTTTTATCGATGATTATAAAAAGGTTTCGTCCCAATCGACCAAGGCTGCAAATGGTTTGTCGCCGGCATTTCGCCTGGGGGCCGAGGCTGTATTCGTCGTAATATTGGTGTATTTGATAAACAAAACAATGCCGCCGTATGTACCCGATTTATCTATTGCGGTTGGTTCGACTATTTTATGGCCATTAAACGCATGGGGAATTGGTGAAATATGGGGTATGCCGATAACACTGGGATTTTTATATTATGTGTTTGGATATTTTGTTATTTGTGGTTCTGCAAATGCAACGAATATCACAGACGGCTTGGACGGTATGTTGTCCAAATTATATTTGCCGGTATTGATAGTATTGGTGGTCGCATTATATGGCGCAACCAGAATTGGTTTTATGGACAGTGTGGTGTTTTTACCCGAAACCAGCAGTTTGTACGCCCCTTTGGGCGCGATGGCCGGCGCGGTATTGGGATTTTTGTGGTATAATTCCAAACCTGCATCGATATTTATGGGCGATGTTGGATCGTTGGCGTTGGGCGGATTTATGGGAACGGTTGCTATGTTGTTAAAATCAGAAATCATTATGGGCATTGCGGCCGGAATGATGGTTTTGATTTTGTTGTCATCGTTTATACAAACAATGTGTTTCAAAATAACCAGGAAAATGACAGGTACGGGCAAACGTGTCTTTTTGCGCGCGCCATTGCATCACCATTTCGAAGAACTGGGTTGGGCCGAAACAAAAATAGTCGATCGGTTTTTCATAATGTCTATTTTGTTTTCTGGCATTGCATTGATTTTGTTAAAGTTCGCATAAAGGATAAAACACAATGGCGGTAATAGGTGAAGTAGCGCGCAGAACAGACGACAGCCAACTGACCGATTGGTATTTCGGCACAGACCGTTGGTTGTTGCTGTATGTTGGAATAATGATTTTTGTCGGTATGATTGCGGCGATTTCCACAGGCAGTGCGAATTCCATCCGCGTTCACGGTGCATTGCCGTGGTATCATTTTTTTGTAAAGATGTTTCCATTTTACATAATTGGCCTGGGGACTTTATTCGTGGCCAGTATGCTGAATAAAAAATGGGTGCTGCGTATTGCGTGGTTAAATGTCTTGATATGCTTGCCATTATTGCTGTTCACATTTATTCACCCCCAGGTTGTTAACGGTTCCACTCGTTGGGTTGTGGTCGGTGGAATAAAATTGATGCCATCTGATATTATGAAGCCCGGCTTTGTAATAATCACGGCATGGTTTTTAACGCGGTTAAAGGCCAAATATGGCGACAATATATTTTTGAATCGTGATGCGTGGAAATTTAATTGGTCGTCTTGGTGGCCGTATATATTTGTATTTTTGATGGTGTTGGGAATTATGTTTAAACAGCCCGACGTTGGAACGTCTATATTGTATTTCTCGGTATTGGGCATAATGTTATTTGTGGCTGGATTACCAAAAAGAATTATTGCCATTATGGCCGGTATCGGCACTGGTGGATTAATTGGTGCATTCTTTTTGTTTCATCACGTTCACGAACGTATGACAGATTTCGTAAAGCCATTGGACCCACTCAGTCAGGTTGGTTATGCCGTCAATGCAATCCGCCAAGGTGGCCTGTTCGGTATGGGGGACGAAGCGTTTGCCGCCGAAAACCTGCCGATGGCCGAAAATGATTTTGTGTATGCGGCATTAGTCGAAGATTTTGGTGCTTTGGCTGGCTGTGCATTATTGATTTTGTTTATATTGGTGATAAAGCGTCTGGCAACTGCCGCAACAAATGCGCGCGATAAATTTGTGCTGTATGCGATAACTGGGACAACCGCATTGTTTTCCATGCAAATATGTTTGAATTTGGCGACAACATTACATATGATACCGCCCAAGGGTATGACATTACCGTTTATATCGTTCGGGGGCAGTTCATTTTTGGGATTTTGTCTGCTGTTTGGATTAACATTGGCATTAATCCGCGAAGATAAATGGAAATAGCATAAAAAAGGGGACGGGTATGAAAATTTGGATTGCAACAGGTGGAACCGGCGGACACGTGTTTCCGGCCATGGCTGTGGCGACGGAATTGGCAAAACGCGGTCATAAAATAACAATTTCTTGCGATGGTCGAACCGATAAAATGGTGCGCGATTCTGCACCGAAAAAATCGCACGTGGTGCACATTTGGGCGTCCGGCGTTGGCGCAAAAAGTCGCGTAAAACAAATGTACGCTTTGTTCAAAATCGCAATGTCGGCCGCCGCATTAATTTTACGGTTCATATTCAGTCGGCCCAATCGTGTTGTTGCATTTGGTGGGTATGCATCTGTGCCAGTGGTGTTTGCGGCACACGTATGGCGCATACCAACATATTTGCATGAACAAAATGCGGCGATTGGCCGTGCAAATAAATTTTCTATGCGCTGGGTAAAAACATTAATGACCAGTTTCCCAACCGTTTCTGGAATGCCAAAAAATACAAATGCGCACGTTGTGTATACGGGCCTGCCTGTGCGCGCGGACTTTTTGGCGATTGCCGGCACAAAAATACCGCGCTCGGGACATTTGTTGGTGACAGGTGGTTCATTAGGTGCGCAAATTTTGGATGAAGTTGTGCCAAATGCCATTGCATCAATGAAAAATAAAAAAATATTCGTCACGCATCAAACACGCCCAGAAAATGTGGCGCGATTACAACAGTTTTATGCCGAACACAAAATCCGCGCAAACGTGCTGTCGTTCATCCGCGATATGGCGTCCGCAATCCGTGATGCAGATTTGGTCATCGGACGCAGCGGGGCCAGTACAGTAATCGAACTGGAAACGGTCGGACGTGGTGCGATTTTGGTACCATTGAATATCAACCCAGACCAGGCGGCCAACGCGGCGGCATTTGCAAAACTGGGGGGCGGATTTGCGATTGAACAATCAAAGTTTTCTGAAAAATGGTTAGCATCCACATTGACGGAATTATTTGATAATCCGTCGCGCCTGGAAAAAATGGCGGAAAAATCATTGGTTGAAAATCACGCTGCCCAAAACATCGCCGACACAGTCACAAAATAAAAAAACATCAAAAAAACCACCAAATAGTGGTTTTTTATTTTGGCACTCCCAATGGGAATCGAACCCATGTTGCCGGAATGAGAATCCGATGTCCTGGACCGCTAGACGATGGGAGCGGATTTTTGTTCACGCATCCAAACATAGCCGATGATTGTGCAAAAGTCAACTTTGTTTGCTGTATTTTTTATACATATCGGTATATTTTTCAATCACCAAATCCATCAAACCAAAAAATTTATATTCGTTCCAGCGACGTTTTGAAGCATTCAAACTGAGCCTAAAATCATCAAACTTTGTATCCTCCCAATCTATAAAATATTTAATTTTCATAGATTTGGGGTCAACGGTAAAATTATCCGCGATGTCATTATGAAACCATCCATATAAAAATGCGGGCTTCTTTGCCAAAGTCGGTTTCAGGTCGCGAATATCACTCGGGTCTGATATATTGATATCAAAAATAAATTTTGCAATTTGGCGGGCGATTTTATCGCGATTGGCCAGTACTTTTTTGGGGCTAATTTTCTTTAACGGCACGCCATCTGCAAATTCATATTTGCGAACGGTAATATCGCCCCATTGAATAATATCCAGCTTTGGAATTTTTATAGGACTGATTTTTGAAAAAGCATCCACGATTCGTTTTTCGCGTGTTGATTTTGCATAACCACTGTCGTGCAGGGGAAACTTAAAAGCGCATAAATTGTCGACCAGCAAAATCAAATTATGTGAACGCGCACCAACATCAATTTTAATTTTATGCCGCCGTCCGTCTGTATGGGCAATGGCAAACTGTTTACAGTCGCGCAAATATTTATGATATTTGATTTTTATACGCACAATGTCGCGCCGCCTTTTGCCCGGAACAGTCCCGCATACAGCATTAGCCAAAAACGTCCTGAATTTATTGGTTTTTATATTCATTTTATTATTCTATCCGATTCTGTTCTAATTCTTGCCACAAGAATAAAAATAAGCAAGAAATAAAATGCAAAAAATTCGCATAATAATACTTGCAAAAAAAAAGTTTACATATATAATCGTTAAAGTTTTTAATGATTTTTTAATTAAATAATAGGGTGTCGTTATGGCGCGCAAAAGATTTATAGAATTAATAGAAGAACACGGAATGATTTTGGAACGTTTGCTGACCCGGATTCAGCAATTTCCATCGCAAAAGGTTGGGTATAATCGTCAACAATTGATTATATTGGTTGATTTGTTTGTGTCGGGTCGTTCTAAATTGAAGGAAATTGCGCATCGTCAATGCATCCCAACCCCAAATTTGTGTATTATGTTCAGAAAACTTGAAGGCGAGGGTTTGGTTTCGCGAACGGTTGATGAAAATGATCGTCGCAATACGTGGTATTCTGTGACGGCCAAAGGGCAACGTGTTGCAATGAAATTCAAAGACGCTGTGATGGATACAATTGAACATTTTTGTCGTAATTTGACTGTTTCAGAGGAAAAAAAATTGGCGGAATGTTTTGAATATTTAAATAAAATTTTAACACGTGTGGAGGAACAAAATGCGTAAATTAAAATTATTTTTTGTTATTGGTGCATTGATGGCAAATCCTGTATTTGCTATGGATTTATCATTAAATGACGCGGTAACAAAAGTTATATCTGAATCCAACGACCTGAAAAAGGCCGAGGCTAATGTAAAAAAGGCACGGGCCAGTTTGGATGCCGTAAATGCAAATCGTTGGGTGAATATAAACGCCAATGCATCATACATGAATATGGTTGATGTTGAACGCCCAACCAGCAGTGATGGCGTTCGTTTACCACCAGAACTGGGCGGAATGTTGGCCCAGGCGATGGGAACGGATGTATCAAACATACAAATTCCTGATAATTTATTAATGGCAGGCATCACGATTTCTCAACCAATTTATACATTTGGCAAAATTGGTAATGCGGTGGACAGTGCGCACAGTGCGATAAAAATGTCCAACGCAAATAACGAAATGACCCGTCGCGAGGTTGCATACAGTGCGGCTGATTTATACTGGACCGCTAAAATGACCGATGAAATTGTAAAATTGGCGGAAAAAGATTTGAACAATGCAAAAACATCAAAAACTAAATTGACCGCAACGGGGCGCGCAAACCGCAGTAATTTGGTTAAAATCGAATCAGATATTGCGGCCAAAGAAATCAATTTGTCTGATGCCCAGTTTAATCGCGATACCGCACACAGAATGTTGAAAATTTTTGCGGGCATTGACCAAGATACGGAATTAAATTTGACGGATGAATTTCCAAATGAATTTGATGCGATGGATGAACGCGAATTAAAATCCACCCCACAATGGGATGTGTTGAACGAACAGGTCAGAATGTACGAATCCCGGGCTTCATCGCAACGCGCAAATGGATATCCAACATTGGCAGCGGTTGGTGCATACGATTATATGACAATGGGAAATGATATTGGTCATATGTTTGAAAAATCCGGGGGGCAATCTGCGTATTGGGGATTGTCGCTCCAGGTGCCAATTTTTACCGGCGGCCTGAATCGTGCAAATGCCACGGTTGACGCGATGAACGCCGAAGCCGCCCGCCAAGATTTGGACAAGGCAAAAAAGTTAACTACGGAACAATATAATAACGCAATTCGTCAATATAATCATTTGCGTGAAAATTTAGCAACTATGCAAAACGCACGCGATTTGGCGGCCAAAGCGTACGAATTTTCGCGTGATAGATTCGGTGCCGGTCAAACATCTGCGGTTGAATTGGCCGAGGTTGCATCCGGTCTGTATCAATTGGACATTGGTTTGTTAAATGCGAAATACAAAATTTTGATGTCGGTGGAATCTGTAAAAAAACTGGGTGAGTAAAATGGAACGTATAATAAAATTTTTCAAAATAAAAAATCCTGCCAAGACTAAAAAATGGATTTACAGGATTGTGGCAGCTTTGTTGGTGTTTTGGTTGCTGTTTCGAATTGTGTCGTTGATTATGCAACATAACCAAGATGTGTTTAACATTGCGCGCGATTCAGAAAACAACGGAACGCCGGTTTTAACAATGACTGTGCAGAATTCATCTGGCGTATTACACGAACCAATAACGGTTGAAAAAAACAAAGCATATGTGACCGGCAATCGTGTTGGATTGTTTCGTGCGGGACAAAAAATAGGCGATGGTAAAATTGCATCTGTATCGCAAAATATCAATCTGGATACGGGAATGTATGTAATAAAAACCACCAATGTAGAAAACGGTTTGCGATATGTCGAATATACTCGTAATGGTTATTTTGTGCCGGTTTATGCGGTTGTGAATGATTCTGTATTTGTGTATGAAAATGGAATGGCTGTACCGCGTCGTGTTATTGTCGCACACAGTGATGCCGATACTGCATTGATAACCCAAGGCCTGCACGATGGCGATATTGTTATTTTGTCTAAGGTCAGCGATGGCGAAAAAGTTCGTATCATAGATTCGATTAAAACCCAGGGAGAATAAAATGTTAAAGTTTTTTGTCAGACGTCCAATCACAACAATTATGTTTGTTTTATTTTGGGTTGTATTGGGATTTTATTCTTTTTCGGGTATGAACATTGAACGCACCCCGTCGCTGGATTTTCCATATGTCACGGCGACATTTGTATATCCCGGCGCCACGCCATCGGAAATAGAAACGCAAATTTTGAAAAAGGCCGAAGATGCTATGTCCGAAGTTGCGGGTCTGAAAAAAATTACATCAACCGCGTATGAAAATGGTGGTTATGTGATGGCTGAATTTAACCTGGGGGTAAATGTAAATGATAAAGCGTCCGAGGTTAAATCAAAAATCGATGCATTATCATCCGAATTCCCAGACGATATGAAACAACCGGTTGTGGAAAAATTAAATCCATTGCAACAATCTGTTGTGGACGTTGCAATATACGGTGCCGACACACGTGATTTATATGAATATACTACGGATACATTATCTAATAAAATCACGGCCATCAAAGGCGTGGCCAGTGTAAATGTATTTGGTGGATTAAAACGCGCAATCCGTATTGAAATGTCGCCTGATGAAATGGCGGCGCGTGGCGTGACAATTGTTGATATTGCAACGGCATTGGGTAATAAAAATCTGAATGTCCCCGGCGGAAAAATAGAGGCCGGTATGGGTTCGTCAAATGTTCGTTTTGTTGGTGAATTTGCCAGTGTCGATGAAATTGAAAATTTACAAATCGTCACATCCGAAGGTCAAAATTTCAAATTATCAGATGTTGCAACTGTGCATGATTCTGCGCGTGATATTGATAAAGGTGCAAAATACAACGGTCGTGATGTTATTGTTGCATCCATTATCAAGGCATCCGATGGTAATGCAATTAAAATTTCAAATTCGTTGCGCAAAATATTGCCCGAATTGCAGGCTGAAATGCAGGATAAATTCGCCGGTGCAAAACTGGAAATTGTGTCTGATTCATCCATTACTGTTGCCCAGGACACATATGACACAATCAACGGAATTATCCTGGGGATTATATTTACAGTTATTATTTTATTGGTGTTTACACAAAATTGGCGTTCCACAATTATCGCAGGTGTCGTGATTCCGGCGTGTTTGGTTGCGGGATTGTTCTTTGTGAGTTTAAGTGGTTTTACAATCAATGCAATGACATTATTGGCTTATTCTTCGGCATTAGGAACATTAGTGTCGAATGCAATTATTTTGATTGAATCTGCATTGCAAGAAATGCGTGCGGGTAAAAATCCCGAAGACGCCGCAATCGACGGAACAAAACGCGTTGCAGTATCCGTGCTGGCGGGTGTTGGAACAAACGTTGTGGTGTTTTTGCCACTGGCGTTTATGGGCGGCATCGTTGGTCAATTTATGGTCCAGTTTGGAATGACCGTTGTATATTTGACATTATTGTCTTTATTGTTCTCGTTCACATTGACACCAATGATGATTGCGCGCATCTTGCGTTTGACAAATCGTCGTGAATCATCTGTACAACAAAAAAATGATAAACGCGCAGAAAAACATACGCGTCTGCGTCGTTGGTATGATTATCAGTTTGCGCATTCTGGGCGAGTAATTTTGATGGCTGTGGGTGCGTTATTTGGTGCGGCGATGTTGATGAATTTTGTCGGCAATGAATTCCAGCCGTCGACCGACGCGAATAAAATTACATTGACTGTGCGTGCGCCTATGGGTGCGACGTATGAAAAGTCAACAAACATCGCATCAAATATAGATACTGTTTTACACGAATTTCCCGAAGTCGAATCGACAGTAATTAAAATCGGTGAACGTGGATTGCAAAACATAACAATCACAACCAATTTGATTGACCACAGCAAACGCAGTATTTCTGATAAAAAATTGGCACAAAAAATGTTGCGCAAATTATCAGATGTTGCCGATGCAGAAATCCAAATTCGTGCCGGCGAAACAACATCCGGGGGCATATCATCCGATATGGTGTTAAATGTGTATGGCGATGATGATGCAACGCGTGAAAATTATGCAAACGAATTGGTTAAACGCATTAATAAAATACCAGAGGTTCAAAGTGCGATATTGGCGCAACAAAAACCGAACAACGAAATTCGTTTTGTTCCAAACCAAGAACAAATGAGTGCATGGGGTATAAAAAATTCTTATGCGGGTTCTGTGTTGCGTACGGCGTTGTACGGAAACGATTCATACAAATACAAAGAAAACGGCAAAGAATATCCAATCGTTTTGGAATTTGCGCGTCCATTCAAAACGAATTTTATGTTCAACAGTGTGTTTGTAAATTCGCCACGTGGAATGGTTGCATTGTCTGAATTAGGTGAAATTCAAAATGTTCCGTCCACCCCAAACATCAGTCGTTTGGACAAATCGCGTGTGACCGAAATTGATATCAATATCGGTAAATCAACAATTGGACCAGTGCAACAAAAAATAGAATCTGAAATCGCCCAGATGGAATGGCACGCAGGATACAGGGCCGGTTTTGCAGGTATGTCCGAAATCCAAAGCGAATCAACCAGTGAAATCGGTATGGCATTTATTTTGGCATCTGTTTTGACATTTATGTTGTTGGCTGCGATTTTGAATTCTTTGACGCATCCGCTTACAATTGCAACATCAATTATAACCAGTTTTATTGGTGTGTTTATATTGTTGTTCTTGTCCGGTGCATCAATGAACGTTGGTGCAATGTTGGCGTTCGTTATGTTGGTTGGATTGGTTGTTAATAATAATATTTTGGTACTGGAACCAACCGTGAAACGTGTTAGAAATGGGGAAAAGCCATATAACGCGTTATGGACAGAATTGATGAGCAAACGTAATATGGTGTTGATGACATCAATCGCGGTTATGGCGGGTATGTTGCCACAATTGTGGTCAATTGACGGAATGAAATCCGGTATGGCGGCGGTTATGATTGGTGGTATGTTGGCCAGTTTGATTTTAACATTCACATTAACGCCGGCGTTGTTCTTTGCGATGGAAAATATGCGTAATACAATGCGCAAAAAATTAAATTTACGTATCAGATTACCAAAAATCAAAATTCGTAAAAAACGTTAATTGAACTTTGCTTGTCCCACGAAGCCTCCGGGCTCAACAAAAATTTTATTTTCGTGGGTGAGTTTGGCGAAGTGGGGAACTTTGAAAAAAGCGTCTGCGATTATCGCAGATGTTTTTTTATTTTCCGCTTGCGTGAATTTTGCGAATTGTTCTATGATTAACATAAGGAAGGAAAGGAAATGCGTTTTTCACTTGTGTCTCTGTCTGTTTTTTTTGCGGCATCGACGGCTTTTGCTGCGGGTTTGCCGGTTGTAAATATTGCGGCTGGGGGTGTTTCTGCGCGTTCTGCATTTGGTGATGATTTAACTGCGCGTGGAACGGTTGCTGTATCACCTGCGCGTCGTGTTGTGTCGCGGAATAAAAACGGTGGTGTGCAATATAACGCAAAACAATCTGTAGACGTGTTGAGTCCCAATGTCCCCAGTTCGAATTTATGGGCGGATGGTACTGCAAATATTGATACGCCTTTGCGTATGCCCCGCTTTGACGAGGTTGCAATCCTGGATTCAAATTACGAATTGCCGGCCGAAGAAATTGATATAAACTATACCGCACATAACGATGTGCCCGTCACCCGGACCCAGGTTGCACGTGAATTGGAATCCACAATGAATCGTATGGCGGAAATAGATGCCCAAATTGCAAAATTATCTGAATTGCAACGTCGTGCAAATAACAGTGTTAAACCCCGCACAACACATAAAACTATTGTGATGGATGATGACGATGATATTGCAATGTCGCGCACGGTTGTCCCAATGGATGAACCCGATGTTTTGGTGCGCAGTGTTGAAACGCATCACATGGAACAAAAGCCAAAGGACAGTTTGGCCGATTTATCGCCAACCGAATTACGTCGCGCATTTCGCAAAACATTTTTATCGGAAAACAAACATTTGTCTGCTATGCGTGATGTGAATGCGGCGGAATATGATACGCGTGAAACAATCACAACTGCACGTGCCGGATTTACGGCGGAAAGTAATTTGTCTGAAATGGGGTCTGGGATTCGTCCATTTGAAATAAAAATCAGTTTCCGTGATTTTGATTCTGCATTGTCGCGCGAAAATTATACTTTGTTGACAACTTTCGCTGGTATTATCGTAAATGACCCAAAACGTGCGGTTCAGGTTTTAATCCCAAACGATGCTACAACCGATTCTGATACGCGTAAATTGACCGCGCGCCGCTTGGCCATTGTGGAACAGGTTTTACGTGATACCGGTGTCCCGGAACAACGTATTTTGCCAATGTTATCAAATCGTGACGATGATGGCGGTTTGGTTTTGCGTAATATTGATAATACTCAATACGAAACATTAACTAAACAGCAACGTGATAAATTTGGTAAAACAACGAATAAAACATATAAAAGTATGACGTGGTAAAGTGTCGACAAATTTTTCACAAAATCCTTGATGTAATTTATCCACCAACTTGCCCTTTGTGTGATGCGGATGTATCCCGACACGGTGATTTATGCGATGATTGTTGGACTGCAATAAATTGGATAGACGGCCCAAAGTGCAGTCGTTGTGGTTATCCGTTCGTGTCCGGATATGATTTTGATGATGATACATTATGTCCGGTCTGTGCGGCGGGCAAAAATGAACTGGATTGGATACGATCTGCATGTGTTTATGATGATGCGTCAAAACAGGTTATGTTGCCGTTCAAGCATTGTGGCAAAATTAAATATTATCGTTTTATGGCAAATGCAATGATATGGGCCTTGCGCGATGTCGATGTCAGTGATATAGACATTATTATGCCGGTGCCATTGGCATGGCGGCGTTTGTTTCATCGTGGATATAACCAGGCGGCATTACTGGCGCGGCCAATTGCACACGCGATGGGTGTAAAAATGGATTTTGATTCTGTGCATCGGAAATACAAACCCGATATGGGACACAAAAACGCTCGCCAACGTGCCGAAAATATTCGCGGTGTATTCCGTGTGATTCACCCTGATAAAATCCGCGGAAAGCATATATTACTGGTCGATGATGTTATGACATCGGGTGCAACTTTTTCTGAATTGCGCCGGGTACTGATGCGGGCGGGTGCGGCATCGGTTGCGGGCGTATCTTTTTGTCGTGTTGTTCGCGGCATATAAATATGCTGAAATACTTGATTTTACTTTTATATAGTGTAAAATTCACCCGAATAATCTGCTGAAAAATAATGGGGTTAACAGATGAATATAGAACTTGGTAAAAATTCAACGCGCGAATTAGAGCAAAGAATCCAGGAATTTTGGGATGCAAACAATTTCTGGGACAACGATGTCAATTCGAATAAAAAATCATTTTGCACAATGATGCCGCCACCAAATGTGACGGGAAATTTGCATATGGGACATGCGTTGGACAATGTTCTGATGGATATTATGTGTCGCTATAAACGTATGTGTGGCTTTGATGTTTTGTGGCAACCGGGGACCGACCACGCATCCATCGCGACCCAGTTATTGGTTGAACGCGATTTGTCAAAACGTGGTATAAACCCACACAGTTTATCTTTGGATGAAAAATTGGATTACGCATGGAAATGGAAAAATGAAAAGGGCGGCCAGATTATAAATCAATTGCATATCTTGGGCGTGACACCGGTGTGGCACCGCGAAAGGTTCACAATGGATGACGGATTATCCCGCGCCGTCACAAAATTATTTGTGAAAATGTATGCCCAGGGTTTAATTTATCGTGAAAAACGATTGGTTAATTGGTGCCCAAAACAACAAACATCTGTTTCAGACCTAGAGGTTGAGCCCCGCGAAGAACATGGTAAATTTTACTATTTTAATTATCCAATTGTTGGTGGTGGCTTTGTTGAAATTGCAACAACGCGCCCTGAAACATTGTTCGGGGACAAGGCAATTGCGATTCATCCCGATAATGAAAAATTAAAACATTTAATTGGTAAAAAGGCAATTATTCCATTAACAGATATTGAAATTCCAATTATTGCTGATGTGCACGCCGACCCAGAAAAGGGTACCGGGGCTGTAAAAATTACACCTGCACACGATTATGATGACTGGGAGGTTGGAATCCGTCATAACCTGGAACCATTATGCATATTGACATTGGATGCAAAATTAAACAATGCCAAAGAGGTCCCTGAAAAATATCGTGGTATGGACCGATATGTTGCGCGCAAGGCAATAATCGAAGATATCCAGGCGGCGGGCCTGTTGGTTAAAATCGAAGATAAAATTATGCAAATCCCATATTCGCAACGCGGTGGTGTGCCGGTTGAACCAATGTTGACCACACAATGGTTCGTGGACGCTGAAAAGTTGGCAAAACCCGTGATTGCGGCGGTGGAATCTGGTCGTGTGAAATTTATTCCTGAACACAGATATAATTTGTTTATGGCATGGATGCGCGAAATTCGTCCTTGGACAATATCTCGTCAGTTATGGTGGGGACATCATATTCCTGCGTGGTACGATGATGCGGGCAATGTTTATGTTGCAGAAACCGAGGAAGAAGCTATAAAACAATCCGGCGGTAAAAAATTGACCCGTGACCCAGATGTTTTGGATACATGGTTTTCATCGGGACTGTGGCCGTTTTCGACACTTGGTTGGCCCGATAACACCCCAGAATTAAAAAAATATTATCCAACTGATTTGTTGTATACGGCATCGGACATTATATTCTTTTGGGTTGCGCGTATGTTTATGATGGGGATGTACGTGATGGGCGATATTCCAATTAAAACCGTGAATTTCCACGGATTGGTTCGTGATGCCAAGGGGCAAAAGATGTCCAAAACCAAAGGCAACGGTGTTGACCCATTGGATGCAGTAGAAAAATTTGGTGTTGATGCATTGCGTTATTGGGTTGCAACCGCGCCGATTGGAACGGATTTAAGATACAGTGATGACGAGGTTAAACGTGGTTCAAAATTACTGACGAAATTATGGAACGCATCGAAATATGTTCTGATGAATTTAACAGATTTCGATCCGAAAACAGCGAAAGAAATCCCGGTCGGCGAACGTTTTATCGAAGACCGCTGGGTGTTAAACGAATTAAACAAAACAATCACAGATGTTCGTCGCAATTTGGATAAATACGATAACTTTAACGCACGTGTCGCGGTCGATACGTTTTTCTGGGAAATATTCTGTGACCAATATCTGGAATTTATCAAGGACCGTTTTTGGTCGCCCGAAAAATATTCGCCTGAATCAAAATTATCCGCACAATGGACGCTGTTCACGGTGTTGCGCGCAATAATCGGTTTATATGCGCCGTTTATTCCGTTTGTCACCGAAGAATTATGGCAAAAAATTTACAAGGATGTCGAAGGTGGCAAAACTCTGCACCTGACCGCATATCCTGAAATACGTGCGGAATATGATACAGATGTATCGGGAATGCAAACGGCGTTGGATATTTTGAAAACTGTGCGTGGTTTGCGCACCGATCGCAAGATTGGCAACGGCGCAAAGTTAGAAACATTGACAATTCCATCGGATACAAATCCTGAATTGCATGGCTTGATTAAATCTGCGGCACGTGCTAATAATATTGTCCTGGGTGACGGTGTTGATTTTGTCGTTGCCGAAAATATAGAGGGAAAGTAATGGAGATTACAAAGCATACACAAAATATACTGGTTAAATCATACCAATGTGACCGGTATGGTTATTTGCGTCCAATTATGTTGATGAATTTGTTGCAGGGTGCTGCTGCGTCACATGCCGAAGAATTGGGGGCAGGTCGTTCGTATTGTGGTGAACATAATATTGCATGGGTTGTTACGCATTATATGATTGATATTATTGAATTGCCAAAATTCAAGGATATGGTTGTGTTGAAAACATGGCCATCTATGCATAATGGTTTGCGTTCGTATCGTGATTTCGAAATCAGAAACAAGGAGGATGGTCGTTTAATGATTCGTGCAACATCGCAATGGGTGTTGATAAATTTGGAAACACGTCGACTGTTGCGTCTGAACGAAGAATTACCAGATTGGGGTAGTATTGATGAACGTGTATGGGATACAGCATTTAACAAGGCACCAAAATTTGATGCAACAAAAACACATGTTGTAAAATGTCGGTTTGATGATGTTGATGTAAATCAGCATATTAATAATGCGGTATACGCTGTTTGGGCAACAGAAACTGTAGGTTTTGAGTTCCGTAATACGCACAGATTGTCTGGTGTTGAAATTTATTTTGAACATGAAATCAGTGCCGATACACCAGAGGTTCAGATTCAAGTTAAATTAGAACCAAATGTTTCGTATCATAAAATTATGACCGGCGATACACAACACGCAACCGTTGTATGTCATTGGATTCCAAATGATTAAAATAGAAAAAAGCGACCAAATTTGGTCGCTTTTTTATCATCAATTGCACTTTGTACTTTGAACTTTGATAATTGAAAAAAACGCCAACTGGCGTTTTTTTTAATTGATTGCGGAAACCGCCAAACGGGCACGGCCCTTGGCACGACGACGATTCAAAACATCGCGTCCGCTTTTTGTTGCCATTTTTTCACGAAAGCCATGTGTTTTAACACGACGGGTTTTCGATGGTTGATATGTTCTTTTTGTTGCCATAATTAAATCCTTTTGCCCAACTATTTAACCACATTTTTATAAAAACGCAACCTTTTTTTAATTATTTAGATTTTCCGGGCAATAACCCCAGTTTATTCAGTATTTCGGTAAGAATATACCAAATAAATAAAGCCAAAAATAATTTCCAAAAAGGTAAAAAGAAAGTCATTTTTATTCCCTTTGTTTATTGTCGTCAATATAGTTATTTGCCAACATATATGTGCCGGCATAGAATTTTTTACCGATATAACCGCGCACAAATGGGTCGATACATTTGCCTGATTCAATGTTTTTCAAACATTCTTTGCCACACTTTGCGCCACAAGAATACTTTGTAAGGCTGGGGCTGGTGACAATAATGTACAATGTTTGGTCCAACTTCATTTGCTCGTGCGCCTTGAACGGGTGCGAATGCAGAACAAAATAGCAATGCGAATACAAACAACGGTCCTTGGTCGGCATAAAATTTTTTAATTTTTCCAAATATTCGTTAACTTTTTCGTGCAACAGTTTTCCCACCCGCAACCTGGTGCCGGTCAGCATATTATCATTGCCAAAACAAAAATATATTTCTGTGTATTTACTGCCTACGTGCATTTTTATACCTTATATTGCCGGGTATAATTTTAACACGTGAATTTTTTCTGTCAAGGTTTTTGATAGGTGCATTTTTTTGTGATTTTTTGGCGTTATTCCTTGACCTTTTTGGCAAATTTTTGCTATTGTTTATATGCAATAAATAGGGGAAAATAAAGTATGTCAGAAAATGAAATCAAAGAAATAAAAATTCCACAATCTTCATTGGAACACGAAATGCGTACGTCGTTTTTGGATTACGCTATGTCTGTTATTGTGGACCGTGCATTGCCTGATGTTCGCGATGGTTGTAAACCTGTGCATCGTCGTATTTTGTATGTTATGAACGATGTTGCGCCTGCGACAAAATCGACTGTGAAATCTGCGCGTATTGTTGGTGATGTTATGGGTAAATACCACCCGCACGGCGACAGTTCAATTTACGAGGCTATGGCCCGTATGGCCCAGGATTTTTCGATGGGTGAAACATTGGTCCAAGGTCAGGGTAATTTTGGTTCTCGTGATGGCGATAAACCTGCTGCTATGCGTTATACCGAGGCGCGACTTTCAAAACTGGGTGCGTCGTTGATGGAGGATATGGATAAAGACACCGTCGATTGGCAACCTAACTTTGACGGCACACTGCAAGAACCGGTTGTTTTACCAACCAAGTTTCCAAATTTCTTGGTCAATGGTGGTTCGGGTATTGCGGTTGGTATGGCAACAAATGTTCCGACATACAATTTGGGCGAGGTTTGCAATGGTATCCTTGCGATATTGGATAACCGAAACGTCACCGATGACGAATTGTTTGATATTATTCCTGGACCTGACTTTCCAACGGGTGCGGTGATTATGGGGCGTGCTGGTGCTTACAAGGCTCATACAACCGGGCGTGGTTCAATCATTGTTCGTGCAAAAACACATAACGAGCAAATTCATGATCACGAGGCTATCGTCGTTGATGAAATTCCGTACCAGGTGAATAAAGCACAAATGATTGTGAAAATCGCTGAATTGGCCAAGGATAAAAAAATCGAAGGCATATCGGAAATTCGCGATGAATCATCCAAGGAAGGTTTGCGCATTGTAATTGAATTGAAACGTGATGCAATCCCAGATGTTGTATTAAATCATTTGTTCCAATACACAGAAATGCAAACAAATTTCCCTGTGAATATGATGGCGTTAAATCGTGGCCGTCCAATGTTGTTCAATATTCGCGGTGTGTTGGATGCGTTTATTGAATTCCGCGAGGAAGTTATCCGTCGCAGAACAATCTTTGATTTGAACAAGGCGCGTAATCGTGCGCACACATTATTGGGATTATCAGTTGCTGTCGGTAATTTAGACGAGGTTATCCAACTGATTAAAACCAGTGAAAATCCCGATGTTGCACGTACGGCTTTGGTTTCACGTGGTTGGCCGGCGTCTGATATTCAAAACTATATTGAATTGATTGATGACCCAAATACAGAATACAAAGATGGTCTGTTCTATATGTCCGAAGACCAGGCTCGCGCAATTTTAGAATTGCAATTGCATCGTTTAACTGGGTTGGAACGCGATAAATTGCATGCGGATTTAGTTGAATTGGGTGCATTGATAAAAGATTTGCTGGATATATTGGGCAGTCACGAACGCATCATCCAAATTATTCGTGATGAAACAACGGCTGTGCGTGATAATTGGTCATCAAAACGCAGAACCGAAATTTCCGAGGCATCTGTCGATATCGATATCGAAGATTTGATTGCCCGCGAAGATATGGTTGTGACTGTGTCTAATACCGGATACATCAAACGTGTTGCGCTGGATACATATCGTGCACAGAAACGCGGGGGCAAGGGACGCAATGCCATGACAACCAAGGACGATGATTACGTGGTCCAGGTATTTGTTGCAAATACTCATACGCCATTGTTGTTCTTTTCGTCCAAAGGATTATGCTATAAATTAAAAACATACAAATTGCCTGAGGCTACGGCCGCCGGCAAGGGACGCCCATTGGTGAATTTATTACCATTGGAAAAAGACGAAGTCATTACCGCAATTTTACCGGTGTCTGATGAAGATGTAAAACGCGTCCAAGAATCCGGGCAAGAACATTTCTTGATGTTCGCAACCAGCTCTGGTACCGTGCGCCGTAATCGTATGTCTGACTTTGATTCAATTCGCGCAAATGGAAAAATCGCTATGAAATTGGATGAAGGCGACAGTTTGATTTCTGTATTGCCATGTAACGAGAGCCAAGATGTGTTTTTAACAACATATCGTGGTCGTTGTATCCGTTTCCCTGTATCTGAAATTCGCGTGTTTGCGGGCCGTAATTCGACCGGTGTTCGTGGATTAAATGTTGGTTCGGATGATAAAGTTATCGGTATGGCTATGTTGAATCATGGTGAAAGTGATGCAACTGTTCGTGCCGCATACATTAAACAATCGCGTGCTGCACGCCGTTTGGCAACCGGCATCGAAGAAGATGCAGGTGATGCAGACGAAGAAACAACAGATTTGGTTCTGACCCCCGAACAAATGACAAAAATGGCGGAAACCGAACAATTCATTTTAACAATTTCTGAAAATGGATTTGGAAAACGTACATCTTCGTATGAATATCGTACAACACATCGTGGCGGTAATGGATTTACCAACATTAAATTAGGTGGTAAAAATACGGCTGTTGCCGGTTCGTTCCCTGTGACCGATGACCAAGATATTATCATGGTGACCGACGGCGGAAAAATCATCAGAACGCCTGTGCGCGATGTTCGTATTGCCGGTCGTTCAACCGCGGGTGTGACTTTATTCAGAACGGCTGAAAATGAAAAGGTTGTATCTGCGATTTCAATCGTTGCCGACGGCGATGATGATGAAACTGTTGCAGCCCCAGAACAAGTTGCAGAATAAAAAGGATGCGTGGCATGGATAACGAATATTTTGTTTCAATCAATGACGTTGTGAAACGGTTGTCCGTGCCGGCACATACTTTGCGTTATTGGGAAAAGCAGTTTCCAACCGCGATTCGTCCTGTGACTGGGACGGGTGGCCGTCGTTATTATCGACCCGAAACAATTGAAAAAATAACGGTGATTCGTGATTTGTTGTATAAAAACGGATTGACCATCGCCGGTGTGAAAAAATTAATACACGATGGCAAATTACCGCGCGCCGCAACGGAATTCCAACCAACGGCAACACCAATTGTTGCGCATACGACCCCTGTATCGTCACCATCAATAAATGATGACATTGATACGGTGTTGGATTTGTTGAAAACCGCGAAACAGTTATTAAACAATCAATAAAGAAAGCGACCAATTTGTCGCTTTTTTTATCTTTCTAATTCTTGCCTTTGTTCAACCAAAGAATCGCGTTTGCGAATCATTTGTTGTCTGTATTGTTCCAGTGTATCTTCGGCCTTTAACATATTTTCAAAAGTATGATTATATGCGCGAATCAAACTGTCATTACGCAAATATTGCACACGCACAGAATCAAATTCAGGAATCGAAAAATTCGGCACATTTGTTTGTTCAAAATTTTCAATAACTTCATTGTGTGATACAGAATCCTGATGCGCCACGGTATCCGGTGTTTTTGTTTTTTGTTGCGCCCATGCAGCGTTCAATAAATTTTCTTCCGCCTGCAACGCATTGTTTAATACCGAATCATTAAATCCCAATACGCACAGTTCAAAATTTTCCGTATCATCCATAACGGTATCATTATAAAAATTCCATCCTAATTTATTTTCTAATTCCGCATTCACAGAATCAAAATCAAACAATTCAAAAAAGTAAGATAAATCATGCAACGATGCGGTGCCACGCAAAACACGCTGCCGCGCCATTTCCATAACAAAATCCATAGTATCCAACTGCGCAACATATTTTTGAAATGTTGCCACATCGGTCGGTGTCAGAAAATGTGATGCCAAAAAATCGCGTCCAACACGTACCGCATATTTATCAAAAGCGCGCGCAATCAAACTGTCGTTATTTGCAATGCATATATCCACAGTATCTGATTTTGTATTCAAAGAATCAGATGCCTGATTATACCTGGTTTGGGTGTGTTGTAAACGTTTTGGTACGCGTGCGTTATGAAAATCTTTTGTGTTTGAAATTTCTTTATTCAATGTTGAAATTTGATTATCTAAATTTGCAATTTTTTTCTCGTGGTTTTTGCACATAATCAACAACAAAGATGCGGCACCAAACAACGCCACATAGCAAGCCTTTGTTTTTATACAACCCGGCAATTTATTGTGCTTCATAAACATTAAACCTTTTTACGCTTTGGGGCATATTGTCGCACCGGTTTTATAAACTGTCAATAAAAATCGGGTGAAATGTTGCGCGTGATTAAAACCGTTGCTGCATAGAAAATTCAATAGTTGCCTTGTCATATTCGCGGTTTTTAATGTTTGAATCACGCCGTGTATAACTGAAAGTCAACGTCGGTACAAATCCCCAAATATCGAATTTGTTGTTTGATAACGATAAAGCATAGCGTTGTATAAAATCACGTTCAGCAATTTGTGCAAAATGTTCATCTTTGACAACCCAACGTGCACCATCATAATTTGCCCAAGAAAAAGAAGGTTCAATATACGCATGAAATCCCCACGGTAATTCCGAACCAAATCCGATTCCCGCATTATACCGCCAATTTGCATAGATGTCATCGTTTGCGGTATCCCTGTCCACGCCCCCGCGCAAGATTATGTATTTTGTTGCGTCCAAAGAATAACTCACACGACCATTAACTGAATAAGTTTCTCCATCCATATAATCGCCATATTCGTCGTACGTATTTTCCATTACTCGCAAAGACAGTCCTGTTGATAATTTTCGTGTCCAATCGTAATTAGTATCCAGTCGTCCTCCGTACGCCCAATTATACCTGTTCCAACCATACCAACGTCGTGCACCGATGCCAGCCAACCATATATCGCCATTGCTCCATACATATCGTGGCCCAGTTGATGCCGATAAATATAAATCATCAAATTCGTGTCTGTTGTAAATATTTGTGTAAACATTTGCCTCGTTTTTCCAGCGCCAATGCGGTCCAAAACGAAATTCATAGTTGCCACCCAATACCATGTTATACCCAATCGCAGAAACAGGTTCGGGTAATTGTCGACATAAACGTCCCCATGCGGTCATAACACATTCTTCGCCGCCGGCGTTTTGATTTATGTTGTTATCAGGTGCGGCACCAAAATTAAACCACACGTTCCAGTTTTTATTTTGTCGTGCAATCCAACGATAATACATCATCTGTTGCTTTATTTGTGGCGGAATGTCCGCGCCCGCCATGGCCAATCGTAAATGATAGTCTGCACGATACCATTGCTTTTTCGCCATATAGCACAACGCCAATTCATAACGAATTTTTACTAAATCGGGTTGGTCATCCAGAATTTTACGATAAATTTTTATTGCGGTATCATAATCGCCTTGCTTTTGTGCTATCTGGGCAATCAAATACCATCGTTCGATTTCCACAGGCAAACTGTTTGTTTGTGGCATCATGGTTAAAATACGTGTGGCCTGGTCATAATCACCCACCGCCACTAAATTTCCGGCCAGTTTAACCGCATCCATTGCCGACATAGTGACAGTTTTGTTTTGTGGTTCTGATTTCTTTTTTTTCTGCTGTTTTGCCTTTACCGTATCCATATAATTAGATTGCACAACCAAAGGTTTTTGTGTGTCGGCCCACCCAGAATATATTCCCACAGGCCAAGCAAATAAAACCGATAAAGATAAAATTACAACACTCTTTTTCATAACAGGAATTTTTATCAACCATACCATAGCATTAAATAAAATTATTGCCATAAAAAAATCCCCTTGCGCAAGCAAGGGGATAGTTAATAACACAATTCAATACATTTATGGTTTCATACCATATGATGAATTAAATTCACGTTCATGTTGAATACCACCCACGTTGGCAGTTTCTTTATAACGAACCGTACCAGTCGCTTCTTCGGTTGTTGCAACACCGTAATAATTCATATCCAACAAGCCCTCGGTTTTTGCATGACCAGGCTCGCTGATATCGCCTTGAACAGTCGCAAAATTATCCTTTGTCACACCGGTACCTGCATCTTGATTAAATTTCATATAATTATTAGCGCCATCAAAGTCGTTAAAGACGATTTGATTTGTACTGGTACCATCTGTTGCGTTGGTCTTTGTTACAGTAACATCATACCAATTATCAAATGCCATACTCAAAGTTTCTGTGCTGGAGCCATTTGAATTAACTGTGAATACTAACGATGCGTTATTATCTTGTAATGCCAGATGTTCATCAGCATGTGAGTCCATATCTGTTGCATACACACTACCAGTTGCTTTACCTGTAAATTCCATAGTGTTTGTTGGGCGCTTTTGCAATGCGGCATATCCACCAGCAAAAGTTTCATAACCATTATCGTATGCTAAATCAGACCATTCTGTCTTGAAATCGGTAGTAACATGTCCATCTGAACCCGCAATTGTTTTTTGAGTTTTAGATGTTTCAAGATTTTCAGCTGTCACACCTTTATACTTACCAAAATTATCTGTTTCTAATTTTCCAAAATCAGAATATTTAAAATCGGTACCTTCGGAACTAACACGGAAAGCTTGGTCTATACGGTCCCAACGACATGATTTACCAGCTGGACATTTACCTTGTGCTGCCGCTGTTAATACAGAATAATCTGTCAAATCGTTACTTGGTGAATAAACTAAACGCACTTTTGTGTCCGCATCATTATAACTTGGATCATCCATATGTTGATCATCCGGGGCATTCAATACGACGTATTCATAAACAATACCACGGAATTCATTTGTATCACCGCGTCTGTCCATATATTGATTTCCTGTTCCGACATTCATAACCAAAGAGTCTATTTTACCAATGTTATCCATATGAAATTTCAAGTTTGCATCATTAGCCCCTGTAGCAACACGAAAATTAACATCATCCAATCTATATGATGTGTATGTTTTACCATTATGAACAACACTACCACTACGTGCAATATTTAACACTGGTGCACTACCATCAGATGCAACTAAAATTTCAGATGCCATTGATGTAATTGCACTATTACTCTGAACTGCCGATGGGTCAACTGCTGCACGAACGCCCGCAGGTGCGCCTGCGCCGCCACCACCCGAACCGCCGCCACATGCGGCCAACGCCAATACAGATGTTAAAACTAAATATTTTTTCATGGAAATCTCCTTTATTTTTTGCAATCAGCAACCATTGTATATCCTGTTTTTTTAGCACAGTCCGCAGCTGCCTCGTCTAAAAGTTTATCCCTCTTGGTATCTAATGCATGACTCAACATTGGGCTTCTGGGACCTGCATTCCAAGATTCGTTAATTTTGATATCAATATTTGTGGATTTCGCTGTAAAACATTCACAGTATTTAAGGATAGCCTTATCTGTGCTGCACTTATCTGTATGATAGTATGCAGAATTATAACACCTTTGTACAGATTCTGGATATTTAGTAATATCTACGTTGGAATCGCAACCGGTTATAAATAATACACCCGCCAATAATAATATTTTTTTCATGGAAATCTCCTTTTCTTGCAAGAAAACGAAATCAAATGAATGACCTCAATTAAACCTTAGCCAAAATTCGTATCAAAAGCAAACTATTATTTAGTCAAAATCCAACCGCATTATTGGAAAATCGTAATGTGTTGCGCCACGCACAATTTTCATTTTATGATTGCCAATCCATTTACGACTAAGGCTCATCGGCACCACAGAATCGTCGGCCCCAACATAATGAATTTGTGGAACATTTGGCAACATATATAAATCCAACGACGCATCTAACGCTGAATCACCAAAATAATTCGTCCAATCGTGATGATTCAAAACGCCGGCAATAGTAATCCATTTTTTGATATAAATTTCGGGATGCTGTGTAATCACCAACCCCGACACCATTGCGCCACCTGAAAATCCGATTAACACAATGGGGCGTCCATTTGCAACATACTTTATTGCGCACGCCATTGCATCAATATTGTCTGCCGAAAACCGCCCGCGTGTCCACGTTGATACATTGCAACTATCATCGGTTATAAACTGACACGGCCGCGCAATATACGCAACATTAGGATTCGAATCATATTCCGCCATTTTTCGCACAAAAGAATCGCGTGGCGTCGGATTATTCGTCGGCCGCCCATTGGTGTAAAAAGCGCGACCGTCGCCTTCGATATAAATATGCACGGGTGATGAATTATCGGAATTTTTTTGCCATGTTGCAATATCGTGATTTGGGCATTCAACCATTTCATAGTCGAATCGGGCCGGCATAACATATTGCCCAACACAAGCCCCAAAAACCAACGCACAAATAATAAAAACAAACTTTTTCATATCTAAATAATAATAAAAAAAGCCGGCGTTGGCAAGTCCGAATCCCGGCCAAAAAACATACATTTTAACCGGGAAAATTAAAGTTTTTTTATAATAACATATTGAAATTACCGATTTTTTTGTGTATGGATGTGTTTTGCCTTGCTTTTCGGATGTTTTTTGCTACAAAAATAAAAGAAAGGTACAAGAAAAAAAGGAGGCATTCATGAAACAATCCAAAACAACATTAAAGGAATTGTCGGCGCGCTATCGTGCTGTGTTAAAACATGGAATTTTATGCAACGCCATCGCATTGGGTTTAATTGCATCCCCGGCCATGGCTGAAACGATAAACGTGTCCGCGGTACCATCAGGAATACATTCGATTGTCGGAAATACTTTTGGTAATAATATCAACGGCAGTCTCACGTTGAATTTGTTGGGAACACCAGATGCCCCATTGGTTGTTGATGGCGAAGATTGGTTCAGTGGTGTTTATGGAACTGCATCTTTGTTGGATAATGGCTATACGGATATGAAAACAAATTATTATTCGTCGGGCAGAATTCCAACTTTCTTTAATCCAAAACAGGATGTTAATGACGAAAATTGGACATCGTTAATCACTGGCGATTTGAATATGACATTGAACAACACTATCGTAGATCGTGACGTATTCGGTGTGTTTTACAGAAAAGGCAGTGGCACCGTAGATACAGATATAGAAATGGGTGTCAAAGGGAAAACAACTGTCACACTGAATAATACCGTGGTCAAAGGCGATTTGCGTGGTGGCAACGGCGAGGGTGTTGAAGAAACAGATGCTCCGTATTTGGCTGGAAAGGCAAAGTTAGGTGATGTCGAAATAAATGTAAATAATTCCGTGGTCCAAGACGAGGTAGTTGCGCTGGGTGGATATATGTCTGGCGGAAATGTAAAGATTAATGTGACTGGCAATTCCTATATTGGTTATCGCGCAGACGAACATAATACTCGTGCCATTGTTCAGGGGGGTAGCGAACTGTCCGATGGCTGGATTATTGCCGGTACACAAAGGAACGCAAGCAATGTAGAAAGTACGGAAATCAACCTGAATACCGACGGAGAAATCAAGGTTGCAACCGATGTTAATGTGGGCAGTCGCGCCAGATATAATTCTGACGGAACCCCAAAATCAGCAAACCCGGACATCGACAGTGTTCGTGGCAACGCAACATTAAATATGTTGGGGGGCGGTAATATTATGATTGGTGGTGATGCGCGTGCGCACCATGTTGCCGGCGCAACAACATTAAATATGTCCAACATCAACGCAACCGTGGCGGGCAACGTTAAAGAATTCCAAACAATCAATATGGATGAAAATTCTACATTGACCGCGGGTACTTTGACAATGACATCAAACGATGCTTTGAATGTCGTATTGCAAGATACAAACGCATACAGCAAAATCAACGTTGGCACATTGGATGCAAACGGTGCAAAGTTGAATATGCTTGTGCGCAGTGCCGGTGACTATAATGTTGTTAACGCAACAACAACAACAACCGACTTTACATACAACCTGAACAATGCGGTATACGATTTGACGGAAAATAACGGCAGAATTTCCGCCAAGGCAAAATCTGCGGCAAATATCGCGCGCGATTCCGGTATAAATGTTGATTCTGCGGCGACGGTATCTGCGTTGGCGCAAAGTGATAACGAAATTGCACAACAAATGTCCTTGATTGCCCAGGATGCAATTGCCCGTGGCGATACAGAATATGTTGAACGTGAAACATCAAAAATGAATCCGTCCAAGGCACCGGTTGCAACATCGGTCGCAATGGCTGCCCAGACCCAGGTTTTGAATGCCGCAGGCGAACGTATGTCTTTGGCGTTAACTGGCCGCAACGGTGGTGACGTTAATGCTGATTGGGGCGTATGGGCCAAGGGTACATACAACCGGTCAAAACACAGTGATTTGTTCACTGGCAACACATGGGGAACATCTGTGGGATTTGATGTTGATTTGAACCACAGTGTGATTTTGGGTGCCGGATATTCATATGGTCAAACAAATGTTGATTTGAATACATACGATATGGATATCGATAGCAATACATTGTTTGTATACGGCCAATACAGAAATTCTGATTGGTTCATCAATGGAACAATTGCATACACAATGTCCAAACACGAACAAAATAAAACAGTGTTTGGTTTGGTGTCCACCCCATCATATCACGTGAATTCATTGTCTGAACAGGTTATGGGCGGATATCACTTTGGAAACGGTGTGACCCCAACATTGGGCCTGCGTTATTTGGATGTTCATAACGATTCTTACCAGGACGGATTTACCCGTATTGGTGCGACGGATTCGACATACCTGACGGGTGTGGCCGGTG
>CADCAA010000005.1:0-5999 GCA_902799285.1 uncultured Pseudomonadota bacterium | reverse complement strand
TGATTATAAATACACATGGATTGCCCCAGACACAGCATTGTTCTGGAATCCAGAATTGCATATCGCGGCGACATACGATATGGTATCGGATTCTGATTCTGCTGTCGTGATGATACCGGGCGCGATGGCGTATACGGTTGATTCTGATAACCTGTCACGCTTGGGCGGTGAATTTGGTATTGGACTGTCGGCTGAATACTATTATTTAACCGTATCATTGAACTATGATTTGAATTTGCGTAAAGACTTTACCTCTCAAACAGGTTCATTAAAGGTTAAATATAAATTCTAAACCGAATAAAAAAATAAAAACCGCCGAACAGGCGGTTTTTTAATGTGATAAAAAATTATTTTCTGTGTTGTGCGTTAAATTCATAAACAATTTCACGCAATTGATGCTTTGTTGTAATTTGTGCAACGCGCGCCTTTGGTGCAACAGAATATTGCAAATCATTTGCGAATATTTGTTTTTCTGTATCAAAAATTTTGTATTTCTGAACCATTGTCGCAAACAGTTTTTTATAATGCATAATCATATCGCGGTTGATAATATATGCCTCGTAATCTTGGTCTAAAATATAGTCTTTCATTTTAACCAATCCGTCCAATTCCAAAGCATTCAAACGACGTGTTCTGTCTTGGGTGATTGGTTCCGATTTCCGACATTGTTCAATTTCGTATTCATACGCCAATTCGGCTAAGTTCACAGCCTTTTGCATATCGTATTCAACATTAATCGCCATATAAAATCCTTTTTTAATAAAATTATCGGGATGTTTTCATACTAACACAGATGAATATACTGTCAATCATAAAAAATCCCGCGTTTTTGCGCGGGAAACATTATTTTTGCAAACCGTGGCACAATTCCTGGATCAAAATCCAGGGTGTACCATAGCAAGCCAATACATCGGCAGGCATTGGTAAATTATCAGTAATTTCTTGTGGCATTATAAAACCTCTTTGCTTACCGAACGAAACAATAACACAAATTTTACGATTGTCAAGTTTTTAAGTTTTATTCAGTTGCCGGCAAAACTTACTTTCTTTTCGGATTATAAACAATTCTGTTTAGTTTTTTGTAATCTTTCAAAATTTTTGCACCGGCATCCGCCTCAATATTTCCATAGACGGTAATACCACGTTTTTTGAATTCATCCATCCAATTTGGCTTAAACCCTTCGTCAAACCCCGTTATTGATTCAACAACAGCGGACGGCACACCAAAATACACAGATTTAATCCCAGACCACATAATTCCGCCCAAACACATCATACATGGTTCTGCGGTTGAATACAGACTTAAATTATACGCGGATAAATCGTGAGTGTTCAATGCGACCTCGGCCATACGTATCGCGTTCATTTCCGCGTGATTATGACTGCATTTATCGTGCATAACGCTGTTTGCGGCTTTCGCGATTAAATTTCCATTTTCGTCATAAATCGCCGCCATAAATGGTCCACACCCACGCGCAATATATTCGGGCTGTTCACTGTATAGACCGGATATAATGTCGCGCGCCCGCGCCAGTTTTGTATCATCGATTTTTTCATTTGCAATAATGGTATTCATCATCAACCCCCATATAAATCATAAACATTGTACAAAGTATTGAGATGATAAGCAAGCAGGTTATACGTGGCGCACGGATTCCCTCGCCACTTCGTGTCTACGGGGAAACCGTAACGATTTCATAGGGCGCTATCACTTCCAAAAATGTCTTTTTGCAAATGCATACCCAGAACCAGTTTTCATATATTGTTCAAACTCTATTGCGGCATCTTTTGAACTAAATGCAATATAATTGACCAAGTCCCAAGGTTTGTATTTTGCTGTATGAACAGAATAACCGGCATTGTGGTCATTTAACCGTTTTCTTAAATCATCGGTCATACCGATATATTTTTGCTCTGGATGAGAAAAGCTTTTTAATAAATAAACATAAAACATTTTGATTGTTTCAGCCACACTCCGTTAAAACTATGTGTGGCACTACTTCGCTGTAATTATTCCGCTTGTGTGGCCTGCCACACGAAGCGTCATAGACGCGAAGTGTGGTTGGGGCGCACACAGGGGTGTGGGGATGACCCCACTTTCGTTTTGGGAAACGGCAGTTTTCCGAAACGATTACAAAACATTGATAATGTTTTGCAGCACAAATATATAAAAATATTTGTGCAATCCGTGCGTATACCAATGTTGAAACGCCCCATTTCGGGGCGTTTGAATATTGGTTGGGGTGTGCGGGCGAAACGCGAGTTGTTTATTATACTTTATGTTGTTTTTGTTTGGAATAACAAATACCCCCAACAATAAAACATAATAAGGAAAAAAGTAATACTGGATTAATTGATTCAACAACTTTGAAAGAGCAAATATCCCTAGCAAGCCAAAATTCTTGGTATTCTCTTGTAGAACCATTGAAGTCTATATATTTTGGATATATTTTTTTAATACCATGCTTGTCAAATTCCATAATTGCATAGCCGTAATCTGTATTTGGTTTATTATCACGAGACAATTGTCCAGAAGAAGGAATAGTATAAACAGGTATGCCGATGAATTCTCCTTTGTCAAAATAATGCACGTGCCCGAATAACATCGCAGTTATTTTTTTATCTTTCAGAACATTTTTTAATTTTTCAACAGAGGTATCATCCAATTTGTGGTCAAATTCTTGGCGTATGTTTATCGGAGGCACATGAGAGTAGATAACACAATGTTTAAATAATGGACGAATATTATTCAATATACCACGTAACCATTCCAGTTGAGCGTCGTCAATAGATTCATCATGTATGTCCAAAGCAATGAACAATACATCACCATAGCCAAACCAATAGTAGACATTACCCAAAATTTTTTTCATTGGATATAAATCGCGTTTTTTATGCTCTGTAATATCGTGATTACCAAATACGGGATAAAACGGCATATCGCCAATATGTGGACCTATTTCTAAAAACATCCAATATAACCCTGTATCTGTTCGGTGATCCATAAAATCACCCAAATACAGCATAAAATCAGGGTTGTGTCTTTTTGCATCCTTTATTACCGCTTCTAAAACGCGATTCTCAGAGCCAGAATCTGATGCAATGGCAATCGTAAATTCTTTTTTTTCTGGAACTAAAAAAGCTGAATACGGCGAAGATAGAAATCTGGTAGAATCGAAAAAAATTGGTGCGACATATATATGAATCAACAACATAACAAAAACAGCCAGAAAACCAAGCCCACCTAATATAAAAAACATTTTATAAGAACTATTTTTCAAAAAACGTAACATCATTTTAACTCTTGTATATGATGGTAATATATTCTAAGTGGTACCTTATTGCAACTAAATATTCAGATAAATTTGTTCGTTTTATGTTTCGCCCGCACACCCCAACCAAGATAGACAAATAAAGTATTTAAAGCGGTTTCGGGTTGGTTTTGAAATGTTTTGCTTGGTTCGAATGTTTTTAGTGTCTTATGATTGGTTCGAAAGTGTTGGTAATGACATAAAAATTCAAGAACAAACTTTCGAACTCGCCAAACCCTTGTATCCCAAACAAAAAATGCCCCGAAGGACATTTTGTAAACTATGGTTGGGGCGCACGGATTCGAACCATGATAAAGAGAACCAAAATCTCTTGTCCTACCATTAGACGACACCCCAATGACGCGTAAATTATACAGTTAAAAAATCTTTTTGCAATAAAAAATTTTGCCACCATACACTGCGAATTTTCGCCTTAAAACCGGAAATATATAAACGGATTATACGTGGATGCCGCAATCGCCGATACAGACATCACAAACAGGCATACCAAATACGTATTTATTGCCAATCGTGGCCACGGTTTTGTGTTGTTATTTTCCTGAATCAGGTTTTTGAATATCGGCATTGCGCACAAAATGGCAACTATGAATATAAATATTTGATACGTACCAATAAAATAATCTAATTTATACAACATATCACTGGGTTTCATGCCAAACATTACGCGCATATATTTTGTCGCGTATGTCATGTCATCTGCGCGAAACATAACCCAGCCTACAACAAACGCCAGCATCGTATACAAATGCTGGAAAGTCGATAAAGCCCAACCGCCAACACGTTTATGAATACCGGTGATTTTTTCCATAATTATAAACGCACCGTGCCAAATGCCCCAAATTATAAAATTCCAAGATGCTCCATGCCAAATCCCGGTTGCCAAAAACACAATCCCCAGGTTCATTAAATTCCGTGCGCGACTGACGCGATTGCCGCCCAATGGAATATACAGGTATTCTTTGAACCATGTTGATAAAGATATGTGCCAACGCCGCCAAAATTCGGTAATTGATTTCGAAATATACGGATAATTAAAGTTTTCCAAAAATTTGAACCCAAATATTGCGCCCAGTCCAATGGCCATATCTGAATAACCACTGAAATCATAAAACAGTTGCAAACTGTATGCAATCGCGCCCAGCCAGGCAACTGCGATTCCCATATCGCTGGGGGACATTGCAAAAATATTATCTGCAACAGCACCCAACGTATTTGCCAATAACATTTTTTTAGCCAATCCGACAATAAACCTTTTTGCGCCGTATACAATATGTTCAAACCTTTCCTGGCGATGTTCAATTTGTGTCGCGACATCATGGTATTTGACAATTGGTCCCGCAATCAGTTGCGGAAATAAACAAATATACAACGCCAATTTAGAAATATTTTTTTGAACGGGAACCTGGGTCCTGTAAACATCAACGACATAACTGATGGCCTGGAAAGTATAAAAAGAAATTCCAATCGGCATAATAACAGAAAGCAAAGAATAATTCGTATTCGCCAATGCATTTATATTGCTGATAATAAAATCAAAATATTTGAAATAAAACAGCATCCCTAAATCGGCCAACACCGTACCGCCCAGGAACAGTTTTTTATGCGACCGATATTTGTCTATTAAAATTGCGCCCAACCAATTTATGAATATGGTTAACAGCATAATTAACACATATACGGGCTCGCCCCACGCATAAAACAAAATAGATGCCAACAACAAAACATAATTACGCAGTTTCGGTCGCGTTAAAAAATACAACGCAATAACGGCCGGCAGAAACATAAAAATAAAAGTCATAGATGAAAATAACATATTTTAATCCTCGGTAAATTTCCTACTGGCCAAAGCGGGAACGTTTCTTTCCACAACTTCCAGTATTACAATATCTGCGTTATTTTTAATGTATTCTAAATCTTGGTTTGTGATATTATTTCGCCACCTGAAATCCACAGATTTGAAAGTGCTTGCATAATGTGGCCCCAATGCGATGGAAAAACTGTCACGTAATGTGAACAACGATTTATTCATTGCATAATGTGCGTTTGTGCAATGTGTGTCATCCGGATTATCATAATCGCAATCGCCATCGTACACACTTTCTATATCTGGTACAGTATAGGTTGTTTTGTTATCTGACGAAATACTGGGTGCCATGGCCGTCAAATCCCCGCGGGGATATGTCGTTTCTTTGAATTTATTGTATTTGATGGGTTTTAATTTTAACGCCCGCATTATTTCATTATATGCAATATAGCCACCCAAAGTATTCCAATGGGTATCGTTTTTGAAATATAATAATCCCATATCTTTATTTTTTATCAACGCATCATATGGGTAAACGGTCGGCACATCGGAATTTTGCCGTAAATAATTAACGACCTGCATCGCCCGGGATTCAGAATCAGGTTTTTCTTTTTTTACTTTACTAATATGTTCGCCATATATTTTGTTTTTATCAGGTGCGATAACAAATAAAAATTTTTTATTATGTTTTTTGCACCAATTGTTGATATCAGATAAATACGTTTTCAACAGGATTAATTCTTGTTCATTCAGCACATCTTTATTTGCAAAATTACGCAAAGAATGCTGTTGTTTGTAAAACAACCAAGTGTCATCTTCGACCAACACCTGTTCGTTGCTTTCATTAATCGAATATCCGCCAT